>SLDV01000061.1 GCA_007125165.1 Geobacteraceae bacterium
ACCTTGCGCAGCTGAATTTCTCCCCAGCGGCCACGAACCGTTGGGGTGCGCAGGGCCTTTACCAGATTGCCGGTTTCCGTTTCCAGCTTGATCTGGCTGCCAAGCAGGGCCCTGACCTGTTCATCAAGGCGGGCATAGGCACCGCTGCGTGTCTGCTCAAGTTGGGCGATCTTGCTGTCAACCTGAGTCAGGGCCTCTTTCAGCGGTTTGACCAGGTGATCGATGGCGTTCTGCCGTTGTTCCAGCTCCTGGCGTGCCTGCCCCTGGTATTGTTCCAGTGTCGCTTTGGCCAGATCAAGGAAGTTGCGGTTATTGTCGGCAAGGGCGCGGCTTGACAATTGTTCGAAATTTTTCTCCGAGCGTTGCCGGATATCCTCCAGAAGGCCCAGTTTTTCCTGCCCGCTGCGGCGTTCTGCTTCAAGTTGGGCTTCGAGCCGTGACAGGCGCTGGAGAGCCTCTTCGCGTTGCCGACGTTCATTGTTGATGCGTTTATGGGCTCGTGACAGGGTGATCAGTGCGCCCAGCAGCCCGCCACACAGAAAACCGATGAAAAAAATAATGGCGATCCAGCCTTCCGTGGTTTCAAACGGCACAAAAACTCCTTGATGACATCAGTTTTTTTTGCGGAAATGGTAAAATAGCAGAGTGACGTTCAGGCGACAAGGAGCTTGACCGGCCTTCTTCATATTACTGGAGGGGCGGATTGTTTGGACAGGTTTGTTTGTGTTAGGATGTATTGAAAAAAAAGCGGATGACGGGCGCGACAATGACGATGGAAAACGCAGATACCAATACCGGCAACAAAGCCGGAACAAGAGTCGGTACCGAAAAAAAAACGGAGTCCCCCTCTTTGTTTAAAGTATTGATGCATAATGACGATTATACATCTATGGACTTTGTTGTTGAGGTGTTGCAGGAGGTTTTCCATAAATCGTCGACCGAAGCGGAAAAAATCATGTTGACGATTCATTTTCAGGGAGTTGGGTATTGTGGAACTTTCCCCTATGCAATCGCCGAGAGTAAAGTGGATCGGGCACGGTTGAAAGCACGCAAAGCAGGCTTTCCGTTGCGTTGTTCCCTCGAAGAGGCCTGATGGTTCAGGCGTCGATTGCTTTACTATTTGAGAAAGCAGCAAACTAGAGAAACGGCAGGTATTATGTTCAGTCAGGATGTCCAGATCGCTTTCACACTTGCGGTTCGCGAAGCGCAGCGTAGACGCCACGAGTATCTTACCACCGAACACGTGCTCTATGCTCTGCTGTTCGAGGAATCGGGCCAACATATTCTTTCAGCCTGTGGTGGTGATATCGACGAGCTCAAACTCCAATTGGAACGTTTTTTCGATATGCACCTTGAACATCTGGCCGAAGGGGTTGAAGATGAAGATGTTCCGCGGCAAACTCTGGCCCTGCAGCGGATGTTGCAGCGGACCGTGATGCACATGCAGTCAGCCCGACAGACGGAAGTCGGCGTTGGCGACCTGCTGGCAGCTATTCTTGAAGAAGAAAACTCCCACGCCTGTTTCTTTTTACAGAATCAGGGGATTGAGCGCGTTGATCTCCTCGATCATATCTCACATGGTCGTCCTGCTGCCGCCGGTAATCCCAAACCGAGTGAACGCCCTGCCGAAGGTGCTCCGGGCGAACGTGGCAAACCAAAGCAGAAACCGGTTGATCCTCTCGAATCCTTCACCATCAATTTGATCAGACGTGCTCGCCAGGGGAAGATTGATCCTCTGATCGGTCGTGCTGAAGAGGTTGAGCGGGCGATTCTGGTGTTGTGCCGCCGGCGCAAGAACAACCCCCTTTTTGTTGGTGAGCCCGGCGTTGGCAAAACCGCTATGGTCGAGGGTCTGGCGTTGCGGGTTTCTCAAGGGGCAGTGCCGGAGCTGCTCAAGGACAGTGAACTTTACACTCTCGACATGGGCGCCCTGCTGGCTGGCACCAAATTCCGTGGCGATTTTGAGGAGCGTCTCAAGGCCGTCGTCGCCGCCCTGCAGAAGCGCGAGCGAGCCATCCTGTTTATTGACGAAATTCATACGATAGTCGGTGCCGGAGCGACCAGTGGTGGATCGCTGGATGCCTCCAACATACTCAAGCCGGCTCTCGGCAGTGGCGAGTTGCGTTGCATCGGTTCAACAACTTACGAGGAATATCGGAATCTGTTCAGTAAAGATCGTGCCTTGTCGCGGCGTTTCCAGAAAATTGATCTGCAGGAGCCAAGCCCTGAGGAGACCATTGCTATTCTTCATGGCCTGCGTACCCATTACGAAAACTACCACAAGGTCAGCTATGCCGATGAGGCTCTCGATGCCGCAGTCAAGCTGGCGGTAAAGCACCTGCCTCAGCGCCACCTTCCCGATAAGGCGATTGATGTCATTGATGAAGCCGGAGCGCAGCATCGTCTCGACGGGTCTCCCGACAGATTCATTAATATTGACGACATAGAGCGGGTTGTGGCACGCATGGCGCGGGTGCCGATTAAATCAATCAGCGGTAGTGATCGTCAGCGTTTACGCTATCTGGAGCGGGATCTGAAACGGGTGGTTTTTGGTCAAGATCCGGCTATCGACTCGCTGGTGCGGGCGATACATCGTTCCCGGGCCGGGTTGGGGCACCCGGAAAAACCGGTCGGCTCTCTGCTGTTTACCGGGCCAACCGGTGTGGGTAAGACTGAGGTAGCCAAGCAGTTGGCCAATCAGCTCGGCGTTAAATTCTTACGTTTCGACATGAGTGAGTATATGGAGAAACATTCGGTCGCGCGGTTGATCGGCGCACCTCCAGGTTACGTCGGTTTTGATCAGGGTGGCCTTCTAACTGAGTCCGTGGGCAAAAATCCCTGGTCGGTCCTGCTGCTGGATGAGATCGAAAAAGCCCACCCTGATCTGTTCAACATCCTCTTGCAGGTGATGGATCATGGCACTTTGACGGACAATAACGGCAAGGAAGCTGATTTTCGCAACGTTATCCTGATCATGACAAGTAACGTCGGCAGCCGCCAGATGAACGTGGCACCCATCGGCTTTGGTGAGCGGCCCTCGGCGGCCTCCAAGAATGCTCTGGAAAGGGCGTTTACCCCGGAATTCAGAAACCGACTTGATGCGGTTATCAATTTCGCCTCCCTCGATCAGAAAGTCATGCTCCAGGTGGTTGACAAATTCTTGAAAGAGCTTTCCGGTCAGTTGGCGGAGCGCGAAGTGCGTTTAAAGGTTTCTGCTGCTGCCCGTCGCGCCCTGGCCGAACGCGGACATGATTCCCTCTTCGGTGCCCGCCCCCTCGGGCGCTTGATTCAATCAGATTTGAGTGATCCCCTGGCCGGAAAAATTCTTTTTGGAGAGTTGAAACAGGGGGGCGAAGTGCGGATCGGTATACGCGGCGGCAGGTTTACCTTCAATTTCCGCTGATCTGATTCATGCCAAGCCTTCTCGACAGAGAACTCTGGTTTCCGCCCCTGGAATCAACCCATGAGTCGGGACTGCTCGCCATCGGTGGCGACCTCAGTCCGGAGCGCCTGTTGCTCGCTTACAGTCTCGGTGTTTTCCCCTGGTATAATCCGGGAGAGCCGATCCTCTGGTGGTCGCCCGATCCACGCTGTGTGCTTTTCCCCGACGAGTTTCACCTCTCACATTCTCTGCGCCGCCTGCTCCGCAAACATTCTTACCGTCTGAGCCAGAACGAAAACTTTGCCGCTGTGGTCTACTGGTGTCGCCGTTTACGCGCCGGACCCGGAGGCTATGGTACCTGGATTACTAGTGAAATGATGCATGCCTATCGACGTCTGCACGAACTGGGTTTTGCTCATTCCATCGAATGCTGGGACGGAGAAACCCTGGTTGGCGGTCTCTACGGGGTATGTATCGGGCGCTGCTTCTTTGGTGAATCGATGTTCAGCCGTAAGGACAATACGTCAAAAATTGTTCTGGCGTATCTGATGGATCACCTGCGCGATCGTCAATTTGAGCTGCTTGACTGTCAACAGACAACCGATCATCTGCTCAGCCTCGGGGCGCGGGAAATCTCGCGCCGGGAATTTACCGAGTGTCTTAAGCGAGCGTCGGTGCCGCCACATGGCCCCTTGATCAGTTGTTTTATAAACTGAGCAGTCGGTGCCCACAGGGCTTTTTGAAAATTTTCCCATGCGTTGTTATAGTGGTTTACCGGAAGGATGCTGCGTTATCCGAAAACCCTGCGCTTAATATTTATTATCAGAACCTTAATCTGATCACTGGCACGCGGTAATTTCGAGTAAGAACGTGGCATTGTTTACGTGTATCGGTAGATTGTCACCCAAAAAGGAGTTTTTATTATGACAACCACTGCTCTAAGAGCAAAACCGCTGCAGGAGGACTGGATAGACATCGACTGGAAAGAAGAGCTGAAGAACAACATAACGACACTGGATGAACTACAGCAATATATACCCCTCACTGCGACAGAAAAAGAAGAGCTTACAGATGTGGTCAAAGCTCATCCGATGAATATCCCCCGCTATTATCTTGGGCTTATTGACCCTGCCGATTCACAAGATCCGATCAGGAAATTGTGCGTTCCTGAGGTTGATGAACTGATTGTTGCAGGAGCCATGGGGGAAACCACTCCGGATCCTTACGGTGATGATCGTCACGATAAGGGTAACGGCGTGCTCCACAAGTACTCGTACACTGCCCTGGTGGTGGGTACGGAATATTGTGCCATGTATTGTCGACATTGTTTCCGCAAGCGCATGGTCGGGTTGCCCACTGAGCAGACAGTCCGTAATTTCCAGGAGGCGGCAAAATACTTTGCCGAACATACCGAGCTGAGTAATGTGCTGATTTCCGGTGGCGATCCTTTCATGCTACCCACTGAAGTTGTCGGAAAAATGCTTGAAGCGCTGGTTGATATTGATCATCTCAACTACGTCAGAGTCGGTAGCCGGGCCCCGGTGGTTTATCCGATACGCTTTTTTGACGATGAGCTGATTGCGTTGCTGCGCGCGTTCAACCGCCGCAAGACTCTGTATGTGCCGACCCATTTCAATCATCCGGCGGAGATAACAGCGGAGGCCACCGAGGCCATTCTGCGCCTGCGTGAGGCGGGGATTGCCATTAATAATCAAGCTGTTTTGTTGCGCGGAGTCAACGATGATGTTGATACCCTGGTGGAATTGAAGAACGGGCTGCTGCAGATTGGTGTCAATCCCTATTACCTCTATCAGTGCATGCCGGTGGCACGTGTCCGTCACCACTTCCAGGTGCCGCTAAAGAGTGGCGTTGACATTGTTGATGATGCCCGCAAACGGCTGGATGGATACGGCAAGCGCTTTAAGTTTATTATCGGTCACGATATCGGAAAAATAGAAATTTGTGGCCGGATTGGGGACAAATTGATCATGAAGCAGTTGCATGCCCGTAGTGATCAAGCGGAGGAATCGTCGCGCATGCTGGTCCGCCGGTTGACGGAAAGTGGTGGCTGGCTGGACGATTTGCCTGCAGTTGAATTATAACGCTACGTCCCATCGTACAGCAGTCGCCGGTCGCCGGCTTGACGGTGCCGACGACTGCTGCTGTTGAGGTCCCTGACCTTATCCCTGGTTCATCGGCAACACTACATCTTTGTCCGATTGTCAATATCAGCAGTATCTGCCACCCTGGTCATTCGCTACCGTTTATAGAGCGAAATACATTCTTTTATTCTTGACTTTATTTGACCAGGTGTCTAATGTCGACATTCGACGAATGGAGGCATGTATTATGATTGTCAAGAAAACCTACAAGGATCAGGTCATAGATCACATTTATCAGCTGATCCTCACGGATGAATTGCAGCCTGGTGATCAGGTAAAAGAGAGCTTGCTGGCGGTGCAAATGGGAATCAGCCGCGCACCGATTCGTGAGGCGTTAAAAGAACTGATGACCATTGGTTTGGTTGAATACCGGCCTCAGATCGGGAACTTTATTCCCATTCTGACTCCCAAGCAGATCATAGACAGCTATACGACCAGGGGGGTGCTCGAGGGTTATGCGGTCATGATCGCAGGGGAGATGTTTTCCGCAGAAGATCTGGCGCAACTTGACCGTTATGTCGATGAAATGGGGACGGCGGCCCGGGCTGGTCAACACAAAGAGGTTGTAGATATTGGTGGCGATTTTCACGATTTTCTTGCCGCTCACACTGATAATCTTCAACTGCTGGAATACACCAATCGCTTGAGTTTGAAACTCCACGTGCTCTTTTATAAACACTGGGGCCTGCTTTATAAGCCGGATGAAATTGAACAACGTCATCGTGCTATTGTCGATAGCATCAGATCGCGAGACAAGGCCGGTATTGAGCAGGTCATCAGAGCACATTATGTCGAGACAGGAACAAAAATCGCGACAGTACAGGCTGCCCGTTCTGAAACAGCGGCCTGAATATTTCGATAACCCACAAGCAGTGATCACAGTGAGGTGATCAGGAGGTTGAAACAATGGCAGAAGCATGGATGGAGCAGGTTCGCAATGAGGTGAAAACCCTGGAGGAACTGGAAAAGTACATTAACGTAACCGAAGATGAACGACACGCAATTACGACTCTGAAGACCCGCTGGGGAGTGACCCCCTATTTTGCGTCGTTGATGGACAAAGATGATCCGAAATGTCCGATCCGCATGCAGGTGATTCCTTCCATGAAGGAACAGGTCAACCAGTTCGGGATGAAGGACTATCTCATGTTTAAGGAAAACCGGGCAACGGACGAAAAACGTCCCGACAGTATTGCCCGGCAGTATAAGGACCGGATTGCCTTTACCGTTACGGAAGTTTGCGGTATCTACTGTCGCCACTGTTTTCGCAAAGAGCTGGTGGTCGATCAGGATCTAAAACTGCGCTTTGACGTTGAAGAAGGGTTAGCGTGGATTCGTGAACATCCTGAAATCCGTGATGTGCTGGTGACCGGCGGTGATCCGCTGTTGCTCTCCGATGAGAAACTTGCCTATCTGGTTGGTGCCCTGCGTGAGATCCCCCATGTTGAGATGATTCGTATCGGCTCACGTCTGCCGATTGTTCTGCCGCAGCGGATCACTGAAGGTCTGAAAAAAGCCATCGGTGGATTTCATAAGGTGCCGGTGTGGATCAATACTCAATGTAATCACCCCAAGGAGATTACTGCAGAAACCGAGCGGGCGATTTACGAGCTGCTCAGTTGTGGGATTAATGTCGGTAACCAGGCGGTGCTGCTCAAGGGAATTAACGACGATGTGCCGACATTCAGGGAGTTGCATCAGAAGTTGTTGCGCACCCGGATCCGTCCATATTACGTGTTTTACTGTGAGCCGGCACCGGGCATCGACCATTTCCGCACCCCGGTAGAAAAGGGCGCAGAACTGATTCGGGATGCCCTGCGTGGCCATACGACCGGTCTGGCCCAGCCCATGTATGTGCTGGCCACCAATATCGGCAAGATTCCGCTGATGCCCGATTACTATATCGTTGATAAAAACGACAAAGAGTACACCTTGCGCAACTATAAAGGGGAAACGACAAAAATCCCCAATATGCCAGCGTAATAATTATCCCTGCAAACCGGCTGCCGGCTTGATCGCTGACAGCCGGTTTGTTTTTTATGGGCGCCCGGCAGCATTGTCATCACTGTCAATGGTGACAATGATGACAATGATGACAATGATGTGAACATCTTCACAGGAGAAGAATCGATGAGCGGCACCGATATCAGTGCAATCAAGGAACAGCTTAAACAGGCTTATACAACCAAAATATTTTTCACCGATCTTAATGGACGGTCGAAAAACCTGTCCATCAACCCATTGGATATTGAAACTATTATCGAAAACGGCGTGGGAATAGATGGTAGTTCCATTGCCGGCATTGCCACGGTGGACAACAGTGACCGGATTATCAAACCGGTTCCGGAAAGCTTCCGCTTGGTAGACTTTGGTGACCGCAAGATTGGATTTTTTACCGGTCGTATCTTTAATCAGAATGGATCACGATCCAGTGTTGATCCACGCTATGCCCTTGAACGGGCAGTTGAAGCGGGGCTAAATGATTATCAGATGTCGTTCATGCTCGGGCCCGAACATGAATTTTTTCTGCTCAATGGTGATGAGATTCACAGCGAGATACATACCGACAAACTGGGATATTTCGGTTCTTCCCCCGGTGACATCGGCGATGTGGTCAGGCAGGAAATTGTCAATGTTCTGGAAAAGTGCGGGGTAAAATATGAAAAGACCCATCACGAGGTGACATCATCACAACATGAGATCAATCTCGAACCGGGTGATCCTTTGACCGTTGCCGATCGCACTATTTTGTTCGATTTTGTCACCAAGGAGGTTGCCGCACACTATGGTCTTCACGCGACTTTCATGTCCAAGCCTTTTACCGGGTTTAACCGCAACGCGTTTCACATTCACTTGTCTTTTGCCGATATTGAAGGAAACAACCTCTGTTACGACGAAAACTGTGACAACAATCTGAGCCCGATGCTGATGAATTTTATCGGTGGGGTGATCGGCCACGCACGCGAGGCTTCCATTGTTTTTGCGTCGACCTTCAATTCCTACAAAGCTTATGTGCTGGACAAAGAAGCTCCAATCGTTCGCGGCTGGGGTTTGCGTAATCGCAGTTCAATGATTCGTATTCCCTATGCTGCCAACTCCAAAGCAATTCGCATGGAATTACGTTGTCCCGATGCTACCGGAAATGTTTACCTGCAGTTCGCCGTGCTTATTTTTGCCGGCCTTGACGGTATTAAAAACAAGGCGGATGCGGGACCGGCGGATGTCGGCAGTGCTTATAGAAAACCAACCGCCGAGCGGCCTAAAGTGCTGGATCGGCGCTTTATTCCGCGAGACTTCTTCCCGGCGCTGATGGAGGCGGAAAACAGCAGTTTCATGCCTGGGGCGTTAGGGGAAGAGTTGTTCGATAACTACATGCGCATTAAAATGACAGAGTGGGAGGATCACCGCACCACAATTACTGATCTGGAACACCGCAAGTATCTAAGCATCTGAATTTTAGTGGTTTTATATTGATCTCGTCGCGTTGAATTGGCTTTACGGCATCCCCGAATGATGATCTGGGATGCCGTAAGCACAGTGCCGGTTAAATCCGCGC
>SLDV01000103.1 GCA_007125165.1 Geobacteraceae bacterium
TAATTTTATCAACCAGGATATTAACTTCACTCATGTGATTACTTCAAACAGTGAGGTAGGAAGGGCACCGCCCGTCCTTTATTTCACCTTCCGTTATCTGGTGGGCAATGGCCATCCAGGAAGCTCCCCGGCACAACTGGAGAGGGAAAGATATCCAGTTTATTGTTTTCTAGACAATACCTTCAAACATCACGCTCGACAAATAACGTTCGCCCGAGTCGGGCAGAATCACCACAATGGTTTTGCCCACCGACTCCGGCAGAGCCGCTATTCTGGCCGCAACAGCTACTGCTGCCCCGCAGGAAATGCCGGCGAGAATTCCTTCTTCACGTGCAAGACGCTGGGCATAATCAATCGCTTCTTCGTTGCTGACCTGCTCAACCTGATCAACAAAATCGAGATCGAGGGTTTCAGGAATGAAGCCGGCACCAATGCCCTGGATCTTATGAGGACCGGGCTGCAAGCTTTCTCCCGCCAGTTTCTGGGAGATGACAGGGCTGTCCGTTGGTTCTACCGCCACCGAGTGTAACGCCTGACCACGGGTATTTTCAAAATAGCGTGAAATGCCGGTGATCGTTCCACCGGTACCGACACCTGAGACCAGTATGTCGACCTTTCCGCCGGTTGCATCCCAGATTTCCGGGCCGGTGGTCTGTTCGTGAATCGCCGGATTTGCCGGGTTTCTGAACTGATGCAGCAGCACGAACTTTTCAGGGTCGCTCTCCGCCATCTCTTCTGCCGCCGCGATGGCTCCTCCCATCCCTTTGTTACCGGGAGTCAGCACCAGGTTGGCACCAAAGGCCTTCAATACTTTGCGCCGCTCCAGGCTCATGGTTTCCGGCATGGTCAAGGTGACCGGAATGCCCCGAGCCGCGGCAACAAAGGCGAGGGCAATGCCGGTATTTCCACTTGTCGGCTCGACAATCTCAGATCCCTGGCGCAGCCTTCCGCTTTTTTCCGCGTCCCAGATCATGGATGCCCCAATCCGGCATTTAACGCTGTAGGCCGGGTTGCGCCCCTCTATCTTGGCGTAGACCGTTGCTTTGCCGGAGACAATCCGGTTCAGTCGAACCAGTGGAGTCCGACCAATACTTAAGGAGTTGTCTGTGTATATTTGGCTCATGTTGTTCTCCCAGGGCTTTTGTGCTGACTCTTGTATTTTCTGGCCGGAATGACGATAAAAAATATAAACATTCTTATGCTGATCAACAATAGTAAACACTATCTACCATGTCAAGATAAAAAATTTAATCACCCATTAGTTGGTGTTTAATTGGATTTTTACTGCAATGGCCACACCCAGAGAAGAACGGGAAGACTGACTCCAATAACCAGTATTTCCATTGGCAATCCAAGCCGCCAGTAGTCCCCGAAGCGAAACCCTCCAGGGCCAAGAATCAGTGTGTTGTTCTGGTGTCCGATGGGAGTGAGGAATGCGCAGGAGGCACCGATTGCAACCGCCATCAGATAGGTATCCGGGTTGGCCTGCAGTTCACTTGCCAGGCTGATAGCCAACGGACACATGACTGCCGCCGTGGCGGCATTATTCATGAAATCTGACAAAGTCATGGTCAGTATGAGAATCATCGCCAGTGCGAGGACAGGATGTCCTTGAGCAACATATTCAAGGAGGGTTCGTGCCAACAGGTCTGCAGCGCCTGTTGTTGCCATGGCGCCGGCAACGGGTATGAGAGCTCCAAGCAGTACAACAATTGACCAGTCTACGCTTTCATAGGCTTTGCGCGCCGGAACAATACGCAAAATCATGAACAAAAGAACACCAGTCGCAAAAGTAACAGCAGCGGGGGCCATACCCAGGGCTGCAGCAACAATTACCACCGCCATGATGGCTGTTGCCAGAAAAGCCTGACGTTTATCCGGGAGACTGATCGACCGTTTTGCAAGAGGAACACTCCCGTAAGTTGAAGCAAAACCTGCAAGAGAGGAGGGATTTCCTTGCAGCAGCAGTACATCTCCAGCGTGGATCGGCGTTGTTCGCAGTCGTTTGATAGAGCGCTTACCCTGTCTGGAGATGGCGAGCAGGTTGATTCCATATTGACTGCGCAAGCGGATTACACTGGCTGTTCTGCCAATCAGGGCCGTCGCCGGCATGACAACAAACTCCTGAATGTCGATCTGTTTATCGGTAGTATCCTTTGTTCCGTCATTACCGGATTCTTTGGTATCGCTAGCCCCTGTTTTTTTGTCGGCAGGCGCTTCCTCCTGTTTACCCTCATTCTCAGAGAGGGAAACTTCTTCTTCCAGGGTCAGGTCAAGAGCTGTCAAGGCCGACGAAAGTGCTTCCGGATCGGCTTCGATAATCAGTATGTCGTCAGCTTTGAGAATACGAGCAGGATTAGGAGCAGTGATACGCAGTTCGTTCCGCACCATGCCGACAACCTGGGCATCGACTTCTTCGAGGGCTTCTTCGATTTCGCGCAAGTTTTTGCCTACGGCTTTTCCCTTTTCCAGTACCCTTGCTTCGGTCAGGTAATTTCCCGTTTCAAAACCGGCGACGCCGGCCTCTTCGCGTGCAGGAACCAGACGCCATCCCAAGAGCAGTAAAAAAAGGACACCGGCACCGGCAACTGCACCACCAACCGGCAGAAAGGAAAACATTCCAAAACTGCCACTGCCGATATCATGGCGGAAGCCCGATACAATCATGTTGGGCGGGGTGCCAATCAGGGTTGTCATGCCGCCCAGAATAGTGCCGAAGGCGAGGGGCATCAATGCTTTGCCGGGAGGAAGTCCGTGTTTTTTTGCTACCTGCACAGCAACCGGCATCAGCAGTGCCATGGCCCCGACGTTGTTCATGAATGCCGATAAGATCGCGCCAAGACCAACCAGGGCCGCCAGGCTTAAAAAAAATCCTTCAGCTTTTGGCATGACGCGTTGTACCAGGGCATCTACTGCGCCGGTGGTCTGCAATCCGGCACTGAGGATCAAGACGCAGGCAACAGTAATCACGGCAGGATGTCCCAACCCGGAAAAAGCCTCATCTACCGGGACCAGCCCGACAAAAACGCAGCTCAGCAGGGCTCCCAGGGCGACAACATCGTGGCGCCAGCGGCCCCACAGGAAAAAAACGACCGTCGCGGCAGCAATGGCAAATAAAAGTCCTTGATCAAAACTCATGTTGAAATCTCCACCAGCAGAAGAGCGAAGCCGCTTTCAGCTTAAAACGAATGTCGGATCCGATGGCAACGGACCGCATCGTGACGTATGGCTACAAAGAAGTTTAGCAGATCGGTGTCGGGAGTTGCTGAAGTATAAAAGAAAACCTGATTAGAACTAATCTTCCGTAGGAGCAATCTTATCCCCTCTCCCTGAGGGAGAGGGCCAGGGTGAGGGGGAGATTTTTACCATTTCAAGCCCCCTCATCCGGCTTTCAGCCACCTTCTCCCCAAGGAGAAGGGTTCAAAGCGGAAGATTGGTGCTAATCAGTAAAGAAAATGATCAGGCTTTGATCGCCGCCCAGGCGTTGCCGATAAATTCTTCTGCCATCTCGCTCAGGGGCTCGTCAAGAACGCATTCCAGCTTGAGTTGTGCGGGGCGAAGAATAGCTCCGGTATAGGTAACGGCCGAAATAAAGTAGTTGCCCTGGCGGATTTCACCGGCAGCCATGCCGTCACTGACTATCTGGCGTATCAGGCGAAAGGGCTCGGTCAGGCAGATGGGCGCCATATCATCCATGAACTCGGCATGCTTCATGAAGAGAAGATACTCCATGGTGACTGGATCGCGGTCGGTCTGTTCAAATACCAGTTCAGCAAAAGCCCTCAGTTTGTCATAAGCCGTTTGACGACCAATCAAACGATCAATAAATGCACTCTGAAAACCATCAAGAACCTGCTGGTGGAGAATGCGGGCGAGGTTTTCCTTACAGCCGAACAGATTATAAATTGCCCCGGTACTGACACCGGAAGCCTTGACGATATGGGGAATAGATACCCGATGATAACCTTTTTCGACAAACAACTGCAGAGCGCAGTCCAGCACCTGACGTGATTTGGCGTCCGGATCGATCGTTCTGACTTTCTGTAGTGTTTTCATTCCACAGATCCTGAATGCGTTGCTATAACGGATTAGATGGCTTTCAGCAGGCGTGGCTAAGCTACTACAACACCTGTTTCACTTCAATTTATTTTTCGCGCCTGTAAGCGTATGCAGTGCAGGCCAGTCGTTAATCAGACAAATAACTTCTGCGTCTACCGCGGGCTTCGTTGATGCCAAACGAGACGAACAGGGCGGCAGCAAAGAGAAATGCACAGAATAGGATAGAGGCCTGCAGCCCGAAGGCCAACTGCAGCAGCCCGATCCCGACCAGTCCGACGATAGCGGCAGCTTTGCTGAACAGCCCCCAGAAACCGAATATTTCTGCCGCTTTGTCGCGTGGCGACAGAAGTCCGACGAGGGCCCGCCCGGCTGATTGAGTTGATCCAAGACAGGTCCCGGCGACACAGCCGACGGCCAGGAAAACATACTGGGCCTGCCAGTTCCAGCCGAAGCTGTTAAAAGCCCAGTCGGCCAGATCGGGAGTCAGATAGATAAGGATAATGGCAAGAATCCATAGCAGTAGTGTCGAAGCATAGGTGACTTTGGCACCGATGCGGTCTTGAATGAATCCGAAGCCGAGGGCACCCAGGGTGGCGGTGATCTGGACAACAACAAACATCAGGACACGTACCGATTCGTCCCAGCGAATCACCTGGGCACCATAAATAAAGGTAAAAGCGATAATGATGTAGATGCCGCACATGGCAAAGAAAATCGAAACGAACAGCAGGGCGAGGTCACGAAATCGGGTTAAACTCAGGTATGTTCGCTGAACCCGGCGAAGGCCGAGAAACAGGTACTTTCGCGGAGACGACAAACGCCGTGACCGCCCGCGCTCCTTGAGCCAGAGAAAGGTCGGAATCGCCGCCACCAGAAAAAAGGCGCCCGCAAAAGGTCCGACCCAGCGAATCCGTTCAAAGTTCTCCTGGCTTACTTCGCCCAGAAACAGCAGAGCGACAGCTGTGGCGATCAACCCACCGACATAACCCAGAGCCCAGCCGAAGCCGGATATTTTCCCGAGATCTTCCGGCTTGCCCAGATCAGTCAGGAAGCTGGCGATAAAAGATTCTCCAACCGAGTAGGCATAATTTGAAATGATCAGCAAGACCATTCCAAGGAATATATAGCCCGGTGCTACCAGATAGAGCAGGGAGGTCGTTATTACTGTTACCAGATAGCTGGCAAAGAGGAATTTCTTCCGCGTGGCAGAAAAATCCATGATAGCGCCCAGAACAGGAGCCGTCAGGACAACGAGGAAATAACTGCCGGCCAGTGCCAGGCTCCAAAGCAGGTTGCCGAGTCGGTAATCACCCGCCGTACCGCCGACAATGATACGGGTGAAGAGATCGCCATAAATGACGGTAATGATCAGCAGGGTGTAGGCCTGATTGGCAAAATCGAACATGGCCCAGCCAAAAATCTCTTTTTTTGTCGCCGGTTCATTGTTCATTTGTCGCTCCGCTGATCTGTTTTAGTGGCTTAGATAGGGGGTGTTTTTTTTCTTGTTATTGCATCGGTGGAGAAACCATTAATCGTTCGTTTTGATCGTCATGCCCGTGAAGCTTGCACTCGCATGATGGGCCGGGTGGCGGGGAGCCAGATTGTTTTCAAGCTGTAACAACATGACCCTCCGACAAAAGAACTCGGGGATGTCTGTAAAAATAACAGATTGTCACTCCAGGTTGTGATTGTTAGAATAGGCAGACATCAAAAAGTGAAAAATTTACTTACAAAGATCCCCGAAAACCTCTTGCGGAGGATTTATATATGGTTTCTGAGCTTGGGAAACAACCCAAAACTTCTGCCCCAGAGGGTTTTGTACCGCTGTCAATTGCGTCACATCAGGACGAAGACTGTATGATAGTCACCTGCGCCGGGCCGTCAGATTGTCACACCTGCATCGACACCGTCTATCGTCCTATCATGAACAGAATGGAAGATTCCGATTGCACCGGCCTGGTTATTGACAAGCGGAAGATTCTCTGTTCGCGTGAAAAAAAGAGTCTCGACCGGGTCGTTGAAACAATTCTGCACTATACCAACCGGGCGGTACTGCGCAAGCTGGCCATCGTTACAACCATCGAATACAAAAAAGACGAGCAGCTTCTTCTTGAGACCCTTTTTCAGAAGGGGGTGAATATTCGTCTCTTCACCGAGCTTGAACCAGCAGTTGTCTGGGCCAAGGCTTACCCCTGATCAGGATTTATTCCATTGTCTGGTTGTCCATTTCATACTAACCAGATGCCATCATTTCTTACAGATAGGTACGTGCGCCAACAAAGGTTCTGTTGAAGTAGTTGTTGGAGAGGCTGGCAACCCTTACCGTCTGTCCGGCGCGGGGTGCATGGATAAACTGATCGTTGCCAATGTACATGCCCACATGGGTCACCCGGCGCCCGCCTTGCGTAGCAAAGAAGACCAGATCTCCCCGTTGCAGCGTCTGACGTGCAACCGGACGTCCGGCATCGAACTGAGCCCGTGAGTTGCGGGGCAGATCAAGTCCGTTGAGGCGGTAGCTGACCATGGTCAGGCCACTGCAATCAAAGCCGCTGGTATCTTCTCCCCCCCAACGGTAAGGCACCCCGAGAAAGCGTTGTGCGGTACTGACCAGTTCTTCGCGAACATCGCCACGACCACTACGCTGGATTCTGGCAATGCTGTACTGATCAGGAATAGCGATGAAAAAACTGTCGATCAGGTTCTGTCGTTGAAACTGTTGCGCTTCAACGCGCGCCGCCTCGTAGGTTGTATGGTTGCCGAACTGGACCTTGTACAGCCCCGATTCATCACGGAAGTAGTAGGCATCAATCCCACGACGTGCCAATGAAGCCTCCAACGCCACAGCATTTTCCAGTACTGAGAAAGCACCTACCTGTACCGCATATCCCATGCGTTTGAGCTGGTCACCGGCAATCTGCGTGCTGTCAACCTGTGGCGCCGGGAATAGCAGGTCAGCAATGGGGTCTGTTACTTCCGATGCAGGATCCGGGCTTCGCGGTGGCGTTGAACAGCCACCGAGTACCAGTAACAGAATGAGGAGCAAAACGAAGGGAAACTGAACTGATCGCATCATCAATTAATACCTGATCGATCTGTGTGGGAGCAGTGTATGACTGTAACTCCCATTACAGAGGAAGGCCCTGATAGCTGGGTCGAAATGATACACGCGTGGCGACTTGGGGTCGAAGTTTTTTGTTGATCAGCATCAATGCCTGATTTTTCGCTGATTTAGCCGCGCAACATCTCCAGACGAAAGTGCTGTTTCAGTGTTGCGATGAAGACGACGACAACCTCAAGAGCTTCTTTGAGCCGTCCCATCTCCACCCGGTCAAGGGTTTCGGGTGCAATATAGTTGGTGATCTCTTCACCTGCATCGGCAGCATCGATCTGGCTACGCATACGCATTCCGGTCAACAGAGTAAAGGCGGCCTCCAGATCGGCAGACTGGCTTTTATCCAGAACGCCTTTAGCCTGTAGAAGTTGCAGCTTTTCCAGAGTGCTGCCGCCAAAGATGCCGATATCCAGCGCAAGAGTCTTTATTCCTTCGATGATAGTGAAAATGCCGGCCTTTTTTAAGTCAATTTTGCCGGCATGTTCGCCCTTTTTTTCTACCTTGATACGACCAAACCAGCCTAAAGGTTGGGAAAAATTGACCACATTGTGCGCCATTCGAGCCATGAAAATGCTGTTTTCCCGGGCTTTCTCCACAATATGATTGCGCAGTTCCTGCTCCAGTGAACTATCACCACAGAGGCTGCGCATGTCGGACAGCATACCGAAGTTGACGATGTTTTCACTTTTAGGGTTGTCAATCCACTCATTGACAATGCGTTTCCAGCTACTGAGGCTTCGCCGCCAGAAATCATTTCTGGCCATAATGCCGCCGGGGCACTCGGGTACGCCAATCTCAATCAGGGCCTCAATCACGGCGTGGGAAAAGGCTTCGATGTCTTTAATTTCATCTTCAGTAGCCTGGTCTGAGTAGATGATTGCGTTGTCCTGGTCGGTTTTCAGGGTTTGCTCCCGTCGTCCCTCGCTCCCCAGCACCATGAAGGTGCTTTTTTGGCCTATTGCGGCAAAGCGCTGCTGCTTGAGCAATGTTATCAGTCGATCTGTCAACTGGTCATTAAACAGGGAAATCAGCTTTATCAGGCTGGTGGTACCAACCCCGCTGCGACACAAAAAAATGATCAGCTGTTCACTGTCAGCGTTGATTTGGCGCAACTCTTCGTTGCTGTCGGCTTCATCGATGGACCTGAGGAGGTGTTGCGGAGAGCGGTTCTGCAGGCGGATGATATCGGATTCGTTGATAAAGCCGATCAGAGTATTGTTTTCGTCGACAACGCCAATGCGATGGATACGGTGGCGTGACATGCGATAAAGTACTTCGAACAGGGTGTCGTCTTCTTTGACCGAGATGACCGGCGAAGTCATAATGGAATGGACTTCGAGGGTACGAGGATCCTGTGCATCAGCTACGACCTTGTTGCGCAGGTCGCGATCGGTCATGATGCCGACCGGCTGATCGCTGTCATCACAGACGATCAGGCTGGAAATTTTCCGGTCGCGCATGATCTGCGCCGCAGTTATGGCGGAATCGTTGATGCTGCAGGTAATTAACTGACGATGGCAGTAGTCTCGTACCGGCAGGAAAAAGGTCGATTCTTCAGACATCCCATGCTCTCCATATTCATATATCGTGAAGCGTCAGAATAGCACAGAGTTTGGGAATGATGGCACACAAATCAGGTGACTCGGGCAATCTTTGCCTCCTTTGAGCAGACGCAGCGGCTCAGGTTCTCTTGCGTGCGAATATCCCTGCAAGAGAGCCCCCTTTACGCGAAGGCTCGAGTCCTTCTTCGTAGAGCAGAATATCCCACCCTGCAAAGAGGCGCAGCAGCTCTCCCGGGGCCAGCGATATTTCTCTATTGACTGATCCAAAGCGATCTTCGCCGGCACGACTGAAGGTCCGTATAATGGCCAGACCGCCCGGTCGAACCGCTTCCAGCAGGGAAGGGAGCAGGGGGCGATAGAGATAATAGAACTGCAGGACGACATCAAAATGCCCCTGCGGGAACAGGAAGTCCGCAGCTTCGAGATCAGCCTGGATCGGGTCAATGTGAAGTTTGGAGCGTTTCACCTCTTTGCGCAGCAGGTCGAGGGCAACCTCGGAAAAATCAACAGCCGTTACCTGATAGCCACGTTTTGCCAGACAGAGGGCGTTACGCCCGATGCCGCAGGCCAGATCAAGGGCGGTGCCACTGTCAGGCAGGTTTGGCAGGGTCCGCATAAGCCAGTCATCCGGTTGCCACACAGGCGAAGAAGCCTTCTCCTGCCAGCGTTGATCCCATTTTTTCTTACTGTATCTGTTGTTCATGAATCCCTTCTGTATTTGCCAGCAGAGAACATGGTATTTATCAGCGCACCTTTTTGCGTCCTGGTGGAGTGCGCCGCCGCCGCGCTTTCGACGGGGTGATTTCCAATGCTTCTGTGCGCTCTTCTTTGCTTCGGGCCTCGCTGACGCTGATATAGCGATCGGTCAGATAGGTGCCGTCAAGGGTATTGATGGCATCACGGGTTTCTTTGGCAGTGGACATGCGCACGAAAGCAATACCTTTGAGTTTTCCCTGTGCATCCGTCAACAAGTTTACTGACTGGACCTTGCCGCACAGAGCAAAAAGCTGCTCCAGCTCTTCTGCGCTGGTTTCGTAAGACAAATCACTGACAAAAATATCTCGATAGGCGGGGTTAACTTTCATTCAGGCTCCTGATATTGATCAAAAGGGGTTTCTGTTTCAGCGAGACGTTCCAGACTGATGCGGCCAATCTTGTTTCCCCGCAGATCGCGCAAAAGGATATCAGCCGCACGGTGCAGGTCAATATCGCCACCACTGACCAGACAGCCGCGACTGCGACCAATCTGCTCCAGAACGAGCGCCGGATCTGAGATCGGTTCTGCGAGCTGATAGCGGTTGACTAACTGTTGCGGGTAGTGTCTGAGCAGGTAATTTATGGTGGTCAAGGCGACTTCAAGAGTCGCATAGGCAGCCTCTCCCAGTGCACCGCTGGCGGCGAGTCGGCAGGCTCCTCCCAGATTATCCAGTACCGGCCATAAAAGCCCCGGGGTGTCCAGGAGCAGAATTCCGTTGCGCAGGTCTATCTGCTGGGTTGTGGTGGTGATGGCGGGTTTGTCTCCAACCCGCGCAATCTTCTTGCCGGCCAGAGTGTTGATAAGGGTCGATTTGCCGACGTTGGGGATTCCCGCCACCATGATACGTAGTGGCTTTCCGGCTCGAACCCGCTCTGCCAGCATCTTGCGGCACAGTTTCGGAATCAGTCCCACATCGCGACGGTCTCTGGCCTCAAGGGAAAGCGCCTTAACCTGATCCTGCTCCTCAAGATGGCGCAGCCATGAGCGGGTTATGTTCGGATCGGCCAGATCCTTTTTGTTGAGAATCTTGATACAGGGCTTGTTTCCACGCAGCCGTTCCAGCAGCGGATTGGAGCTGCTTTCCGGCAACCGCGCATCCAGAACCTCAAGGATCAGGTCGATTTTCGGCAGTGTTTCGATAATCTGCGCCCGGGCTTTTTTCATGTGGCCGGGATACCAGTCAATAATCATCGGTTATACCGGCAAGGCGACAAGGGGGAAATTTTTAAGCCAGGCATGCATCAGTTTCGCATTTTCTGAATCAGAGCAAGATCAGCCAGAACCAGGGCTGCCATGCTTTCGACAATCGCCACCGCCCGAGGGACAACACAGGGATCATGACGCCCTTTGGCTTCAAGAGTGGTCGGCTTGCCGGTATAATCGACCGTCTGTTGCGGCAGGCCAATGGTTGCCGGTGGTTTAAACGCTACCCGGAACCAGACAGGTTCACCGTTGGATATCCCCCCTTGTACTCCACCGCTGTTGTTGGTCAGAGTTCCAAGCTGCTCCCCTTTGCGAACAAAGAGGTCATTGTGGTCCGATCCTCGCCGTCTTGCCCCGGAAAACCCGGAACCGATTTCAAACCCTTTGGTTGCAGGTATTGACAGCATGGCATGGGCCATCATGGCTTCCAGACGATCAAAAGCAGGTTCTCCGAGTCCGGCCGGCAAATGGCGACAGACGCAACTGATCACACCACCGATCGAATCTTTGGCTTCACGTGCGGCAACAATCTCAGCAGTCATTTTGGCCGCGGCACTATGGTCGGGACAGCGGATGGCATTTTCATCTACCTGATCACGTGTAATAGCTTCAACATCAATGCCTTTGGCATCATGCTGTCCGACACTACTGACCCAGGCTACGATTTCAATACCATACTGCTCGCGAAGAAACTTTTCTGCGATGGCACCACCGGCAACCCGGCCGATAGTTTCCCGGGCGCTGGAGCGGCCACCACCGCTTGACGCGTGAATACCGTATTTCATTCGATAAGTGTAATCAGCATGGGAGGGCCGCGGAATGTCACTCATAGAACCATAGTCACCGGGACGTTGATCCTTGTTTTTTACCAGCATGCCGATGGGCGTCCCCAGGGTAAGGCCATTTTCAACTCCCGACAAGATCATCACCTGATCGCCCTCGTTGCGTTCTGTGCCAAGGGTATTGCCGCCGGGTCGCCGTCGATCGAGCTGTTTCTGAATATCGGCTTCAGTCAGCTTCATCCGGGGAGGTACACCGTCAACACTGACTCCGACGCCATAGCAATGAGATTCACCAAAGGTGCTTACATTAAAAAATCGTCCGAATCGACTTGACATCCTGAACCCCTGTCTTAGTGGATAAATCCGGCATTGGTTTCATATCGAAGCAGCCAAAGTTCTTCACCTGCTAACGTGGCAGAAGCATAGCATAAATTCTTCAGTGGAAGCCATTTGCTTTGAGGGTCAGAACAAAAATAACCGACATTCTGGTGTCTGGAATTTTAAAATCAAGGCGCCGCAAAAACGCTGTTCTGTTTTGATTTTTATGTTATTGTTTCGGATAGTTTTATTTCATTTTACTTTTTCCAGGAGCAGATTGATGGCAGATGTCAGTAAGTTTCTTGACGGTATCGGGGTTTTTCAGAAGCAGCATTTTGGTAAAAATGCTGCGCTTGCGTCATCATTGGCGTCAGGGCAGAAGCCACAGGCTCTGCTCATCGGCTGTTGTGATTCCAGGGTTGATCCGGCACTACTGACCGCTTGTGCTCCTGGGGATCTGTTTATTCTCCGCAATATCGCCAACCTGGTTCCCCCTTATGCAAAAAGCGATGATTATCACGGCGTCAGCTCATCCATTGAGTATGCGGTTTGTTATCTCAACGTTTCCGACATCATTGTCCTTGGCCACTCCCAGTGCGGGGGGATTAATGCCTTGATGAGTTCGGCCAAAGGAGATATTGCCGGAGAGTTTATCAGTAAATGGGTGAGTATTGCCGAGTCCGCACGCGATAAGGTGCTGCACGATATGCCTGAATCCCCGGAAGAGCAGCAACTTCGTGCCTGTGAAAAGGAGGCTATCCTTGTTTCCTTGAAAAACCTGATGAGCTTTCCGTGGGTACGGGAAAAAGTAAGCCGCGGACAACTGAGTCTGCACGGTTGGTATTATAATATCGGTACCGGCCAGTTGTGTTGTTACAATCAGTTAACTGGTGAGTTTGAGATGTTGGTAGAACGCTACAGCCCGAAAGAAGAAAAGAAAAAGGCAGGTTGAAAAGTCATCAGTGAGTCTGTTGTCTATTTCTATTGCCTTTGCTTGAGAGATCAGCATGCCTATTCATCAACAACCAATCGCCGAGCGAATCGCCTGGCTGCAGGATCTTGCTGATCGTCATACGTCCGAGTTTCGCAGTCCTGATGCCAGCCTGGCACGGGAACTCTATCTGGCAAAGTATCCAACGGCGATCATCGTGCTTAAATGTATGGATGGGCGTATTAATATTCCGGTCGCCACCAGCACACCCCCTGGCATCATCCAGCCTTTTCGTAATCTGGGAGGGATGTTTGACCTCGGCTGGCCTCATCTGGGTGAGGTTCTGGCCGCAGAAGTCCATCGCATGCTTGCTGCTGGTCGCCAGATTCTAATCTTTATCACCTATCATTTTTCTCGTGGCGATGACAGTCGTGGTTGCGGTGGTTTCGATTGTAATACTGCCGCTGCTTTGGCCCATTGTCGGCAGATAAAGAAACAAGCTGAATTTATTTTTGGAGCCCGCCATGGCACCATATATCCTCTGTTGTGCGGATATGAAACCGATGAGGATGCCCTTATCCTTCACGGGGCCAATGATGAACTTCTTGATCTGTCAACCACCTTGGCAGCGGACATCCCTTCACTAGATCGCAAGCTGGGTCTCATGTATCCGGATATGTGCGAACAGATGCAACATGACCTGTTGCCGTTACTTAAGGGAAACATCAAGAGGATTGCCGAGGTGCGCAAGACCTGTCGGCTTCTTGATATTGAGCATCGAGAGTGGATGATATGTCTGGGGCGCGGGTTTGACTTTCTTCATACACCGAATCTGGCTCTCATTATCGGACCCTACAGTCCTGATCTTGCAGATCCTATTCGTAAAGCGGCGGGAATTATCGAAAATAACATGCGTGCAGGCCGTATACCCGATGACGGTTTTCTGCTGTTTACCTCGGTGCCCTACGAGGGGATCGGTATGGATCGTGCCCGTGCTGAACTTAAATCGCGGTTTCTGGCTGATTTTGCCACACAGGTCATAGATAGCGACTTCCCGCAACTTGTTAAACGTATGCATACTCAAATGGGTGTCTTGTCCTGGCGATCACGAGCACTTGAACTATTGCCCGACAAGCTCACATAAAAAAAGAAATTTTAGTAGTCGCGCTCAACCAGCCGCCCGCGCTCAACTCCAAGCAGATTCAACTTTTTGATCGCTTCACCTTCCAGATCAAAGCCTCTGGTGCCGGTAACGCCGCGCACGTCGTCCAGATAGATCAGCGCCGTACGCAGATCATCGCGGTTGGCAACTTCAGGGCGATCAGCCGTTGCCAACAGCAGGCTCGCGGCGTCAAAGGCTTGAGCTTCCAGAACAGAGGGGGGCTCACCATACTCGTCCTGGAAAAGATCGACAAAACGTCTGACTTCAGGGGCTCTACTTTGCGCATAAAATGCTTCAACAAATACCGCATTTCCAAGAAAGCGTCCGGCGCGACTGACCAGTTCCGGCGAATACCAGCCGTTGATGCCGAGGAGCATGACATCCCTGAGACCATAAAAAACCAGTTGCGGAGCGATCAGGCTGATATTGTCAGCAAAATCAGGGATGAACAGTGCATCAAAGGGAGACAGAGGATACTCAGGGGGCTCCATTCCACCGGTCTTTTCTTCAGGAATCGGGCGGCTGTGGTCTTTCCACAGCAACTGTTCGATCTGATTGCGGAAGTCAGTTGTACCTTCCGGATAGCTGATGATGTCGATCAGCTCTCCGCCATTGCGACGGATCATTCCTTCAAACAGCTGTGCCATCTGTTGACCAAGGCGGGTCTGAGGTCTTAATACCGAAAAGCTGATGTGCTCGTTGGCCATGGCGTAGTCGACCAGGGTTCTGACCTGCTGTTCTGCTGTGACCGTATCACGAAAAATAAAATTACCAACCTGAGGTAACCCATCGGTTTGCGCCAGAGCCAGTAGTGGCACCATTTGCCGTTGCGCTTCGCGCGCCGCTTCCATGGCGTTCGCGCTGAGCAGAGGGCCGATGATCGCAATGACCCGATCTTCGTTGGCAAGGCCGTTTATCAGGCGACTGACTGGGCTGTCTGAGGCCGTATCACGATAGATAAAGCGCATGGGGAAACGGGTCTTGTTATGTTCTTTAAGGGCCAGGTCGAGCCCTTTTTTCACCAGCTCGCCATAGGAGGCGTAAGGACCGGACAGGGGCAGGAGTACGCCAATGTCGTTACGATTAAGCCAGCCATCCACTCGTGTGCGTTGCAACAGATCTTCGGCTTCTTGCCAATACGGGAACGGAACACCCATTGCGAAGAGTCTTTCAAGATGATTTCTGGCGCGTTCCGGATATTGGCGAGCCAGGGCTCGGCGCGCCAGTTGCAACAGAGCGTCCTGGCCGATTTCTGTTCCTTGCCACATAAAAGCAGCTTCTGCAAGATCTACATCGGACAAGCGATTCTGCATGACCTGACGCGCTCTGATCAGAACTGATTCCGGCCTCTGGCTGCGGTTCAATTCTTCTTGCAGGTAGTACAAAGCGAATAGTGGCTGATCTTCAGCAGTGGCTGCCGTCGCCAGAGATTGGTACAGTTGCTGTTGATCGGGCAGGTCGAGCGTTTCGCTGACCAGCGGCTGCAGCATGCGCAACCCTTCAGCAAAGCTTCCGGTTGCTACCAGGGCGTTACCATGGAGGAGATCTATTTCAGGACTACGTAGTACAGAGGGTGTTCGCGTCAGATAGAGAATGACTTCAGGGTATTGTTCCCGTTCCGTCAGTATCCTGCCGATCAGAACGTAAGCGCGTGCTGTTTCAATGCTTTGAGGAGCCGTTCTGATATGATCACGCAAAACGGCCAGCGCCTGGTCAGGCTGTCCCCGCTGATATAGTTGCTGCCCACGCTCAAAGCCAGCGGCAACAGCGGAAGAGGATAAAGCCGGGTATACACACAGGCCGAACAGCAAGAGTAGCAGCGGGGCGAATCGCTTCATTGGTGCTCCATGTTGATTGGGCCGAAAGAAAAAGGGTTCAGTCGAACAGCTCCTTCACTTTATCAAAAAAACCCTTTCCCTGGGGATGAATTTCTTCACCGCCGGCCTTGGCAAACTCTTCCAGCAGTTCTTTCTGGCGAGCATTCATTTTGGTGGGAACCTCGACCCGCAGCACAACAAGTTGATCACCACGACCATATCCCTGCAGGGCAACAATTCCTTTGCCGGAGAGCTTGAAAATTTTTCCGCTCTGGGTGCCCGCTGGAACTTTGAGGTTTACGCGACCTTCCAGAGTGGGAACTTCAAGATCACAACCAAGAGCAGCCTGGACAAAGGAGATCGGTACTTCACAGATGACGTCCTGGCCATCACGCTGGAAAATAGGATGTTTCTTGACACTGATAACGACGTAGAGATCTCCGGGCGGGCCGCCCTGAATACCCATTTCTCCTTCACCACTGAGCTTGAGCCGGGTGCCGTTTTCCACTCCGGCCGGCACATTAAGGGGAAGCGTGCGTTTTTCCTTGACGCGACCGCTGCCTTTACAGTCAGGACAGGGGTCGTTAATGACCTTCCCTTCGCCGTGACAATCCGGGCAGGGACGGGTCATGGTAAAGAACCCCTGCTGATAGCGCACTTGTCCGGCACCTCGGCAGGTCGAACAATCTTTCGGCGAAGTGCCACTGCGGGCGCCACTGCCATGGCAGCTTTCACAGGGCTGACTGCGGGGAAGCTGCAGTTTTTTTTCGGTACCGAAAGCGGCTTCTTCAAAAGTAATGGTCAGATTGTAGCGTAGATCGTCGCCGCGTCGTCCTCGGCCGGTGCGGCGCGCTCCACCAAAAATATCACCAAAAATATCACCAAAAATATCTTCGAAGGGTGCACCGCCAAAGTCGAAGCCACCACCTGAGAAGCCGCCGGCACCATTAACGCCGGCGTGGCCGAACTGGTCGTAGGTCGCGCGTTTCTGCGGATCGGAGAGGATTGCGTAAGCTTCGGAAAGTTCCTTGAATTTGTTTTCGGCGTCTTTGTCTCCCGGATTTTTGTCCGGGTGAAATCGCACAGCCAGGCGCCGGTAAGCTTTTTTTATTTCTGTTTCGCTGGCGTTACGATTGACTTCCAGAATTTCGTAATAATCTCGTTTTGACAAAATAGTTACCCAGACAGTAAAAAGACGGACGCCGATCTGAGTTGTGTGTCAGTCGGCGTCCGGTCATGGTTTGCGATTTATTTCTTCTCGTCAAGATCCTCGAACTCGGCCTCGACCACATCATCCTTGGCCGAATCTTCCGGGGTCGGACTCTCGTCGGTACCGACATCCCCTTCCTTGGCTTCCGAGTACATGGCTTCAGCGAGTTTGTGTGAAGCCTGGGCAAGGGCTTCGCTCTTGCTCTTGATCTCCTCAGGGTTATTTCCGTCCATAGCCTTTTTCAGATTTTCAAGGGCTTCCTGGATTTTGCCCTTGGTTGCACTGTCAATTTTCTCGCCATGTTCGGCCAGGGATTTTTCCGTTGTGTAAATGAGCCCGTCAGCCTGGTTGCGGGCTTCAATCATTTCGCGTTTTTTCTTGTCCTCGCCGGCATGAAGTTCGGCATCCTGAACCATGCGTTGAATTTCTTCGTCCGACAGGCCACTGGAAGCGGTTATTTGAATTGACTGCTCTTTTCCGGTGCCCAGATCCTTGGCGGATACGTGGAGGATACCGTTGGCGTCAATGTCAAAAGTTACTTCAATCTGCGGCACACCGCGGGGAGCCGGTGGCAAGCCAACCAGCTCAAAATTGCCGATGGTCTTGTTGTCAGTGGCCATTTCCCGTTCACCCTGAAGAACGTGAACCGAGACAGCAGGTTGATTGTCAGCCGCTGTCGAGAATACCTGGCTTTTCTTGCAGGGCACGGTGGTGTTCTTTTCAATCAGTTTGGTCATGACGCCACCCAGGGTTTCAATGCCCAGAGATAGCGGGGTCACGTCGAGGAGGAGCACATCTTTAACATCTCCGGTCAGCACCCCGGCCTGGATTGCAGCACCAATGGCGACAACCTCATCAGGGTTGACCCCCTTACTCGGTGTTTTACCGAAAATCTGTTTAACCCGCTCCTGAACCGCAGGCATACGGGTCATCCCGCCAACCAGTACAACCTCCTGGATGTCGCTGGCGGACAGGCCAGCATCTTTGAGCGCTGTTTTACAGGGATCCACGAGGCGATCAAGCAGCTCGGCGCAGATACTTTCAAGCTTGGAGCGCGACAACTTGACATTCAGGTGTTTTGGCCCTGATTGATCAGCAGTGATAAAGGGCAGGTTGATGTCGGTCTCCATAGACGACGACAGTTCAATCTTGGCTTTTTCAGCAGCTTCCTTCAGACGCTGCAGGGCCATTTTATCGTTGCGTAGATCAATCCCCTGATCTTTTTTAAACTCATCAGCAACATAGTCGATAATCAGCAGGTCAAAATCCTCACCACCGAGGAATGTATCACCATTGGTGGACTTGACTTCGAACACACCGTCCCCCAGATCGAGAATCGATACATCAAAGGTGCCTCCCCCCAGGTCAAAAACGGCGATTGTCATTTCATTCTTTTTATCCAAACCATAGGCCAGTGATGCCGCTGTTGGCTCGTTAATGATACGTAGAACATTGAGCCCGGCGATCTTTCCGGCGTCTTTGGTGGCTTGACGCTGGGAATCGTTAAAGTAAGCCGGCACCGTGATGACGGCATCGGTCACTTTTTCACCGAGGTAGTCTTCGGCAGTCTGTTTCATTTTCTGCAGTACCATTGCGGAAATCTCCGGGGCACTGAATTTTTTGTCGCGTACCTGCACCCAGGCATCACCGTTTTCCGCCTCAAAAATCTTGAAGGGGCTGACTTTCATGTCTTTCTGCACCGCTTCTGAATTGAACTTGCGACCTATCAGACGCTTGATGGCAAACAGCGTATTTTCCGGGTTGGTGACGGCCTGACGTTTGGCCTGCTGGCCGACGAGCCGTTCGCCCGATTCAGTAAAAGCAACCATCGAAGGGGTTGTGCGCGATCCTTCCGAGTTGGCGATAACAACCGGCTCGCCACCTTCCATGATGGCGACGCAGGAGTTGGTGGTGCCTAAATCTATGCCTATTACTTTGCCCATAATGTTGTTTCCTCCCTAGATCTTTTTTGTCCTGATATCAGGTAGTTTTGTTGTCATCGTCTGCTGTTTGAGGTGATTCAGACGCTGGTTTGGCGACCATCACGAAAGCCGGTCGCAGCAGGCGCTCATTGAGTTGATAGCCTTTCTGCATTTCAACCATCACCGTGTTGACCGGATAGTCAGCCGATTCCATCTGTCCCATAGCTTGATGATAAGCAGGATCAAACGGTTTGCCGACTGCGTCAATCGATTCAACCCCAAAGCGGCTGAGAACCTGTGCGAATTGTGACAGGGTCATGCGAACGCCTTCGAGCAGGCCGTCGGTATTGTCAGTCTTTTCAGAATGTTCAACCGCACGTTCGAGGTTGTCAACGACTGGTAGAATATCACGCAGAATGTTTTCGTTGGCAAATTTGGAAAGTTCTTCTTTCTCCCGATTCGTCCGTTTGCGCAAATTGTCCATTTCCGCCAGGGTTCTTAAAAATTGCTCGTGGAGCTGTTGTTTCTCTTCCAGAGCTGTTGCAAGCTGCTGTTCCAGGTCTGTGTCCTGGGTTGTGGGACCAGTATCGGGCTGAGCAGCCTCTGCAGAATCTTCTGCCACTGGTTCAGTGGCCTTCTTTTCGCTCTTTTTTGACACCTTGCTTATTCTCCTTTTGTTTATTTATTCAGCTTCCCGATCGAGTACACGGCTAACCAACTGGGCCGTAAAATCAACAATCGGTACAACCTGGGAATAGTCCATCCGCATTGGTCCGACCACCCCCAAGGCTCCAAGCGCTCCTTTGCGGTTGGAGAAGTTCGCAGAAATCAGACTGCACCCCTTCAGATCGATGTCGCTACCGATAAAGATTTGAACGCCCTGAGCCGACTGGCTGCGATCGAGCAAGTCTATCAGAATTTTTTTACTTTCAAAGGTCTGAATCAGCCGGCGCATTTCATCCGGAGATGAGAATTCCGGTTGCTCCAGCATCAGGGAGGTGCCGGTAACATAGAGTTGATCTTCGACCTCATCCTGCAGGGCAGCACAAGATAAGCTCAGGGCTTTTTTTCGCAGTTGATCGTAGAGGGTTTTTTCCTCCTGCATCTCTTTTTTAAGCTTCTCCCGGACCTCTTGAATTGTCAGCCCGTTGAGTTCACGATTGAGATAGTTACTGATTTTTTCCAGTTGGCGCTGATCGAGGTTGGAATCCGCCTTGATTACCTTATTCTGTACCAGTCCGGTTTCAGAAACATAGATAACCAGCAGACGTCCGTGGGAAAGGCGGACAAACTCAATCTGCCGAAACACCGTCGAAGCAAACTTCGGCACCATGACCAGCCCCGCATATTTGGACAGGCCGGACAGTATTCTTCCGACTTCCTGCATGATGTCTTCCATTTTCATGCCGCTAAATCGGTAGCTTTTGCGCAATTGTTTCTTTTGCGTGTCGGTCAGGTCACGAACTTGCAGTAGCGTGTCGATGTAATATTGAAACCCCTTCTCTGTTGGAATCCGCCCGGCAGAGGTGTGGGGTGAGCAGAGCAGGCCCATTTCTTCCAGGTCTGCCATGACATTACGAACTGATGCCGGCGACAGATTGAAGTTGTGCCTGCGGGTGATGGCACGGCTGCCAACCGGCTCAGCAGAAGCAATATAATCTTTGACAATCGCTTCGAGAATGTTCTGGCTGCGCTCGTTTAATTCAGCCATCAGTACAACTCCCTCACGCTGAGGCTCTGGTCGTGTTAGCACTCATCTCTTGTGAGTGCTAATTGCGCAGACTAACAACGCTGTTTCCCTTTGTCAAGATTTATCACGGTAACGATTTATTGATTTTTCAGCAATTCCAGAGACCGCAAGGGGCCGATTCTGTCTACAGGAAAGTACTGATCAGGTGGTCATAAATCAACCAGTGTTGCGATCCCAGAGCAACCCGTTGTGGTGACTGTAGCAGCACTTTTGCGAGGGCTTCAGTAGCGATGGGAAATGCATTATGAAAGGATTCGCCAAAACGCCGCTCAAAAGCGCTGGGATCGATGCCATCGCTGGTGCGTAACGCGAGATAAACCGTTTCTTTCATGGCGCCTGTCCGATCAAAAGCTTCGAGTTTTTCGGCCGGATCCAAACCCGCTTCAAGTCGCTGCCGGTAGCGTTGCAGGTCGGCAGGTATATGCCAACGTTCTCCGTAACCATTCTCTACAAAGCTGTGGGCACCGCAACCGACCGCCAGGCAATTGCGGCGTTGCCAATAGCACAGGTTGTGGCGACAACGCCGCCCGGGGACCGCAAAGTTGGACAATTCATAGTGTTCGTAGCCTGCTGTGCAGAAGCGTTCACGCAGCAACTCGTACTGCTGGGCGTATTCTTCCTCATCAGCCACGGTGAGCTTGCCCTGGCGCTGCAGCCGCCCGAATTCAGTTCCTTCCTCAACTGTTAATCCGTAAACAGATATGTGTTCAGGTGTCTGCTGCAACAGCTGGTCGACTTCCCGATCCAGATTATCAGTATCCTGCCCCGGCAGGGCGAACATCAGATCAAGGCTGAGATTGTCGAATCCTGCTGATCGCGCCGCCTTCACCGACTCCAGGCTCTGCTCGTGGGTGTGGCAGCGACCCAGGCGGAGTAATTGCCCGGAGTCGAAAGATTGTATGCCGATGGACAGACGATTGAAGCCGATGGTGTGCAACTGATGCAGATAAGGTCGCTCGAATGTCCCTGGATTGACTTCGATGGTGATTTCAGCGTTTGCAGCAATTCCGAAGACCTTGCTGCAGGTTCTCAGTAAAAGCTCCAGTTGATCAATGGTAAGTAGCGATGGCGTCCCGCCACCAAAGTATATCGTCTGCAGATCGGTGTTAGTCGCGATATTGTACTTGAGCAGCTCAAGATGCCTCACCAATAACGCAACATAGTTGTCACGCTCAGTGGCGTCTGCCGTGGTTGAAAAAAAATCACAATAGCGGCAACGAGTGAGGCAAAAGGGTATATGAATGTACATTGAACTCATTTAAATGTTCTCTGTCGCCACGCTAATAACATCAGATATGTTACAGCAAACCATGCCCTGAAAAATCGACAAGCTCACTGCCGATCATACTTGAACAGACCCTGCTGAATAAGATAGATTTCATCTTTCTGACGGCATAAGGCGTATGCCGTAGTTGTCACCGTTTTTCCATGTCGTTATTCAGAGGATAATAGCATTGCCAAAGAAAACTGAACATCACGATCAGACAGCGAAAACCGGCGCCAACCCCGACTATCTTGTTGAGGGCCACAGGCACCTTGGGTTTATCTGGTTTTTCACGCTGATAGCACCTTTTGCCGTGACAGCAGGAATCTTGATGCTGCTCTACCTGCAGCACGGTTGGCCGTACGTAAAAACACTGTTGCTGACCGCAGTAGCCGTATTCTTCTTTTTTGGACGCTTTGTTATTCTGGGTGGAACTTCCGGCGCGGTTGCCGATGACGTAATGCAGGAGGTTGTACAGGAAGCCGCGCGTTTTTTTTCACCGGCGGAACTGGCGCTTCTAGTCTTTTACATGGACGTGATGGTCGCCTGTCTGCTGGCTTTCCATATTGGTTTTCTGTTTCGTCTTCCTTTCCTTGGGGACAAACTCAGAGACCTGCAGGAAGACGGCAAGTTTATTCTGGCCAGTAATCCCTGGATGAAGAGTGCTACTTTTGCCGGAATTGTCGCTTTCTGTGTTTTTCCCCTGGCGGCTACCGGTAGTGTCGGCGGTTCGATCTTTGGTCGTCTGCTGGGGATGTCACGTCTGGGAACCTTCCTGGGTGTGGTTGCTGGTAGTGCTCTCGGTTGTTCCCTGATGTTTTTCGGTGCCTCCATCATTAACCGTTATCTAGATCGTGACAACCCCTGGCTGACGATCGGTGGTATTGTTTTTGTTGTCCTGATCATTGTCTGGCTCAATCAGCGCTACCGTAAAATGAAAACTCAGTGGACACAGTCCGGCGGGGGAACAGGCCCTCCTCCTGGTGCCTGAGGGATGCCGATAGTCACCGCGATTTGCTCCGGGCTGATAGATGCAAAAACAGCCAAATGACCAGTAACGGCGATTTGGCTGTTGGAAGTGCAGGGCGCTAAAATGATCAGAAGCCTACAGTGTCATTAGTGTTGACATGGCAAGATTCTTTTTTTACTCCACAACCCAGACTGTTAAACCCTCTGCCTTTTCAACAATGGTGGACGAGATGCTGCCAAGGAGCAGCGACTTGACCTTCGATAAGCCCCGTCGGCCGACAACAACTGTATTAAAATCACCCATATGTGCTTCGTCAATGATATCCAGAGCAACGCCGCGACCCACCGGCTTTATTCTGGTCTCTATCCTGCTCTCGGGCAATCCGCTCTTTATCAGCAATTCCTTTATTTCGCCAAGCAGCGCTTTTATTTCTTCTTTTTCCTGAACTTGATCTTCATCGCCGTGCAGTTCAGCATCACTGGGATCCAATTGCTGGGCACCATAGGGAATGCCTGAACTGACAACCAATGCCGTGACCTGACAGTCTTTGAGGGATGGGGCAATTTGTGCGACGTAGTCGGCTGCACGGCGTGAATGGGGCGACAGATCAAGAGCCAGCAGGATTTTAATCATGGAAACTCCCTTGCAGGTGTGGACGGGCAAGGCCACACAAGCTTTTAGAAAATAAAAAACAGAATAGAAACCAGCGATAAAAACAGGACTGACAGTAGCACGCTGACTCCTACCGGATAGCTGCCGTGGCGACTGCGCTGATCGATCTGTTCGCGCAGGCGGGCAGCTTCGCCATGGTCTCGGGCAAAGGGGCGCATCAACAGCCACTGTATATGCCCTCCCGGTTTGGCGAAAAAGCGGCCCAGCTCCGTCGGTATCCGGCGCATGCCGATGTTCTCCCCCTTCTGGTTGAGTCCGTTGAGTCCTTTGTCAGCAGCTCGATAGAACAACTGAGCGCCGCGACGATAAAGCCAGTCCGTGTCCAAAGCCACAACCTCCTTGGGTTCAAGCTTCTTGATCAGCACGAAGAAACCAAGCATGGCGAACAGCAGCAGTTGCATCGCCTTGGAAACATGGGCCGAGGTATAGGGATCGTAAATGTAGTCAAACGGCAGCATGTTGTAGAGGTAGGGTGTATAAACACCGATAAAAATACATAAAAAGGCGGCAATCGCCATGGCAAGGTTCATATTCCATGGTGGATCGGCAGCCTTGTCCCAGGTCTCAGGTTTGCAGCGGTTTTTGCCGAACCACACCAGATAGGAAATCTTCAGGCCGATGCTGACGAAGGTGCCGACGGAGGCGAGGCTCAACAAAAATCCGGCCCACACCATATCCTGGTAGAAGGCGGCTGAAACCGTCATTGCCTTGGAAACAAAACCGCTGAACAGGGGGAAAGCCGAAATCGCCAGGGCGCCAATCAGGGTGAAGACAAAGGTCCAGGGCATTTTTTTGTACAGCCCACCGAGTTCGGTGAATTTACTCTGTCCGGTCATGTACAGGACCGACCCTGTTCCCATGAACAGCAGCCCCTTATAGAGGATATGAGCAAAGGCGTGGGCACATACACCGTTGAGGGCCAGTTGGGTACCGATACCGACCCCCGTGACCATGTAGCCGACCTGGCTGACGATGTGATAGGAGAGCAGGCGCCTGGCGTCGTTAACCAGAAAGGCGTAAGTAACGCCATACAGCACCATGATGACACCCAGCCAGATCAGGATTTCCATGCCGGGAAATCCACGTACCAGCGTATAAACGGCGGTCTTGGTGGTGAAGGTGCAGAGAAAAACTGAGCCATTGAAGGTGGCTTCGGCGTAACCGTCAGGGAGCCAGGCGTGGAGTGGCGGCACTGCGGCGTTAAGAATGAAGCCAATCAGAATCAGCCACTCGCCGATTCCCGGTTGGGCCACATTGAAGGCATTAAAGGCGAGACTGTCAGCGGTTCGTGCGTAGAGCAGGATGCCGGCCAGCAGGGAAACGCCCCCGGCGGCATGGACCATCAGGTAGCGAAATCCTGATGACAGGGATTCTTTGCGTCCGCGGTACCAGATCAGAAAGACCGAGGAAAAAGCCATCAATTCCCAGAAGACAAACAGGGTCAAGAGGTCACCGGCGTAAATGGCTCCCAGAGATCCGCTGACATAGACCCAGGCGGCCACAAGCTCCCCGGTACGGCGCACATGAAGACCGTAGAGGGTGCCAATCAGGGCCATCAGGGACATAATGTAACCAAACACCTGTGACAGGGCATCAACTCGGCCGAAGGTCAGTTCCCAGGCGATAAAGGGCACCTGGCCGTACATGCCGTGATCCATGAAATAGATCTGGGCGAATACCAGCGCCGGAACGAAAAGAATATAGCCTCTGCGCAGCCGCTCGGGAACCAGAGGCAGCAGGGCGGCTCCGATCAGCAGGATGAGGGCCGGATGGATCCACAGATCAGTCATCGTAATAATCCTCCCGCTGCCAGATGCCGATCCTGCCGAGGAATTTGGAGAAAAAGATAAAGAAGATGCAGCCGAAGAAACCGAAGACCGACCAGAAACCGGGGATCCGGTCGAGGGCGGTATAGGCGAGATCCTTGTCCACCAGCGCCGGAATGGCGTCGATGACCACCAGCAGGACCAGCACCACAATAAAGAGTCGTAACAGCAGTTTCCAGTGCCGATTGAGGGCTTCTAAAATGTCTACAATGTTCATGGCATTACCACCAAATGAGCCAGGTTCAGGAAGAAATAGGGATAGAGTCCGATAAGTAGTGAAATTGTTGCGGTGATACACAGGGGCACCACCAGGGTCAGGGGGGCTTCTTTAATGCCCGAAACGGCAGCAAGTTCTGGTGATGGCTTGCCGAAGAAGCCCTGATAGACAATGGGGACAAAGTAGGCGGCATTGAGCAGGGTACTGCTCAGCAAGACCGCCAGCAGCGCCAGTTGATCGGCGTCAATAGCGCCATTGAGCATCATCCACTTGGAGACAAAGCCCGCCGTTGGCGGTGCGCCGATCATGGTCATGGAGGCCAGGGCAAAGGCGCCGAAGGTAAAGGGCATGACGCGTCCCAGACCACTCATCTGCGAGATATATTTCTTGTGAGCACCAACATAAATAGCACCGGCGCAGTAGAAGAGTGTCACCTTGCCGAAGGCGTGACTGGCAATATGCATAATGCCGCCGGTAACCGCCGCAGGTGCGAGCATGGAAACCCCGAGCACGATGTAGGAGAGTTGCCCGACGGTGGAGTAGGCCAGTCGGCGTTTGAGATTGTCCTGGGTCAGAGCAACCAGGGAGGCGACAATAATGGTGATGCTGACAAAGTAGGGGAGGATCGCGCCCACCGACAGGCTGCCAAGGGTGTCAACCCCGAAGATATCCAGCAGGACCCGGACGACGGAGAACACCCCGACCTTGACCACGGCAACGCCATGGAGAAAGCTGCTGACCGGGGTTGGTGCGACCATGGCTGCCGGCAACCAGGGATGGAAGGGCATAATGCCGGCCTTGGCAAAACCGGCCACCAGCATCACCAGCATCAGTCCGAGTACGCCAGGTGAGGCGGTGCCGGCGACGATCCCGCCTTTGGTGAAGTCGAGGGTGCCGGCCAGGCTGTAGCACAGCAGCATTCCCGGCAGGGCAAAGGCAATGGAGGCGCCAAGCAAAAAGGTCAGATAACGACGACCGGAGGCGCGTGACTCGGCATTGCGCTCATGTGCCACCAGTGGATAGGTGGACAGTGACAACATTTCGTAAAACAGGTACAGGGTCAGCA
>SLDV01000067.1 GCA_007125165.1 Geobacteraceae bacterium
CGAATTAATCCAGCCAAAACAAGTATTTTAAATTGGTATTATGTCCCCCGAAAATCGACATCGACGATCCGGTCGATGTCGATTCTTTCTTCTTCCAACAGGGCGGCAATGGTAGTTCGTTGGCTGGCGGCGGCACTGATGCAATAACCGCAATCGGAACTGAGGTGGCGGGGCACCGGAATGATACGGTGGGAGATCCCCTGCTCCTTGAGAATATCCTGGGCCCAGAAGACGTGGTTGTTGGAATGAAACAGGATGGCGATGTTGCCGGAAGTACTCATATTACCTCGTGAGCGATAGCGGCAAGGGCGTCGATCGCCCGGTCGATCTCACTGACTGTATTGAACAGGCCGAAGGAAAAGCGCATGGTCCCCTGTGGGTAAGTGCCGAGGACCTGGTGCGCCAGCGGTGCGCAATGGAGTCCGGAGCGGCCGCAGATGTAATAGCGTTCTGACAATCGCTCCTGCAACAGGGCGTTATCCACCCCACGCAGGTTGAAAGCGACCACCCCGGCATTGGGGCGGGTATCGTCGTTGTAGCAGATAAAACCGTCCAATTGCTGGCGACTGCGGTCGATAAAATGTTGGACCAGCGCCTGCTTGTGCGTGAGCACCGCCTCCAACCCGTCGGGAAGCTGGCGCAGGCAGCGAATGCCGGCGGTCAGGCCGGCAATGCCGGCGAGATTAAGGGTGCCGGACTCGAACCGATCGGGAAGGAAGTCGGGCTGTTCGGTGCGGTTGGAGAGACTGCCGGTTCCGCCCTGTTTGAGCAACTGCAGCCGTTGATGCTCGAAATCATCGTGCAGCAGGAGCGCGCCGGTACCGGTGGGACCGTAAAGCCCCTTGTGGCCAGCCACCGCCAGTAGAGAAACACCGTCGCGCCGCAGATCGATGTCGATCACTCCCGCCGACTGGGCTCCGTCCACCAGCAGCGGCACCCCCTGGCGCTGGCAGATATCACCCAGCGGAGCCAGCGACTGGACAGCGCCGGTGACATTGGAGGCGTGATTCAGAGCAACCAACAGAGTATCAGTTCGCAGTGCCCGCCGCAGGTCGTCGGCATCAAATCTCCCCTGCCGGTCGCCATGCAGCACCGTTAGCCTGATAGTTCCCACTTTGGCCAGGTAGCGTAGCGGTCGAATGACGCTGTTGTGCTCCAGCGGACCAGTGACCACATGGCCCCCGCACCGGCAGAGTCCACCGATGGCCAGGTTGAGGGCCTCGGTGGTGTTGGCAGTGAAGATGGCCCGCATCGGATCCCTGAGACCGAACAACCGTGCCAGCTCTCGTCGGGCGCTGAACACCAGTTCGCCCGCCTGCTGGGAGCGATAATGTCCTGAACGACCGGCGTTGGCACCGATCTCGGTCAAATAATGATGGATGGCATCGACAACGGCCCGCGGTTTGGGGAAGCTGGTCGCCGCGTTGTCGAAATAGAGGCCGTTATCGTTTAACGGAATAAACGGTATCCCCATTCTCTTCCTTGGCATCAAAACCTATCTGCTTTTTTTCCAACGTTCGGCGAATGTTTTCCCGTGCGGCACCGCTATCGACAAGGATATCAAAACTCCCCGTCATCCCTTTCAGCGCCTGCAGTACCAGAACCACCGGCTGCGGACAGGACAGCCCGCGGGTATCAATAATTGGTTTGGTCATGATAGTTCCTCCGTCGTATTCAGGCAGCTTTTTGTCGCTGCTGAGTCATGATCCAGGCGGTTGCCAGGCAAAAAATCAGGCCGACAGCAACACCGGAGGCACCGAAGGCGCCGATCCCATTGGGTGAACTGGCCATGGCAAAGTTGTGGCTGAAGCCGGCGCCGACAATCATCCCCAGCACAAACACACCGGCATCCGTGTCCCCTTCGCCCGCTAGGATCAGTTGCCGTCCCGGACAGCCGCCGGCCAGACAGAAGGCCAGTCCTGCCAGCGCCATACCGAGGAAGTTCCACAAGTGCATATTGTGCGCGATGGGCTGATCGATAAAGCCCGGGTTGAATTGACCCAGAACCAGATTAAGCACGAAGGCGGTCAACACCAGCGCGACGACTCCGGAGAACAGGTGCAGGTCACGACTGATGAACAGATCCCGTAGCGAACCCATAGTGCAGAAGCGGCTGCGCTGTGCCAGACCACCAAATATCAGACCGGCGACCAGGCTGATGTAGAGAGGCGCGCGGCTGGCACCGGGGCCCTGGGTACTGGCAAAGATGGGGTTACCTTCACCGAAGGAAACCTGAAAAACCAGCAGCAGGAACAGGCCGATCATCAGTGTCGGCATCACAAACCCGGCACTTTTATTGGGATAGGACTGGGTGCGGTGAAGTGTATAACCCTGCTTCAAGAACAGGGAACCGACGTAGATGCCCAAAGCCAGTCCCGTCAGGCCGACAATAGCGTTCCAGTCCCCTCCGGCCAGACGCAGCAGCGCACGCCAGGGACAGCCCAGAAACACCAGCGCGCCGATCATGGCAAAGACGCCGAGAAAAAAGCGGATCAATGGCGAAGATCCGCCCCGTGCCTTGAATTCCCGACCGAGGAAGGCAACCAACATCGCCCCCAGCACTATCCCGATAATCTCGGGACGCAGGTACTGAACCACCGCAGCCCGATGCATGCCGAGGGCGCCGGCAATGTCGCGCTCGAAGCAGGCGACACATATACCCATATTCCGGGGATTGCCCAGATATTGGAGCAGGGGGGCGATCACGCCGATGGCGATGCCGGTGACAATGATGCCGGTACGGGAGGCAAAAAAATACTTCATGAATTTTCTCCTCTGCAATGGCAGTGGCGCCGTCTCTTTCAACTCTGGCGCTGATGCTGGGCGATTGGACGGTAAACAGAGCGGAAATTATAGCGCCTGGATGTGGGCAAAATCCAATTGGTAATATTGATAGATAAGTAATGCCTTATCGGCTACACCGTTGACACAACTGCTCTGCCATTCTCTGTTTTTCTGATGCAGGAGAGAGGGCCCACTGGAGGAAGATTAGCGGCCAGAACGGAAAAGACGGCAAGAGGGGTTTTCGGGGGTAGAGTAGAGAGCAGGTCTCTTATTTTCTTCGGAGTCGTCTTCGGGGTCGCGTCAACTTTTCTACACATTTAGTCCCCCTCCTTAGCATGAAAAGGAGTTGGCAAAGGCAATCGTAACCGGGCGACCCTGGTCGTGGCGCGCAAGCTGGTTGAGTATCTAATGGCTGTCGACCGACGCGGCACGCCGTTTGTGGCGGAAACACCGCCTCAGGTCGCCTGAGTCACAGTGACAACGACATAGCCCTTGATCCAAATGATCTTCCCGTCGGGCCTTGCCATTTCGGGGACTGCGTGAGTCCCAAGGTTGCACGCCCTATATTGTGTTTCGAGGCCGACGGGTTGGCCCAAACTCAATCTTCCGTGAAAGAGGTCATTCCCCTGAGTCGGCAAATGGATGTCCCCGGAGAAAGCCGGCGTTAAAATTGATGCTTTTACAAAAGCTTCAAAATCAACGGCTAAGCAAAAAACACCAAATGCAAGGCGCGCTATTATCGAGCAATGAGGCGTACTAATGTACGTCGAAGCAGTGAGACAATGGCAGCAACGCAGCAGTTGGTGAGTTTTTTCGACGCCGCGGTTAAAAATCGTCCCAGCCGTCAAGCACCGACGACTGATTGTAGGCCGACACCGTCGATTCAAAGAAGTTGCTCTTGACACTCCCTTCCCCTTCTGTATCTGCCAGTTTTTCCAGGTGCTGGTAGGGGTTTTTATCGTAACCTTCATAAAGCTTGCCGGCAAATCCCAGCTTGTGCCAACGCTCATTGGCAAGCCACTTGGTATAAAGCTCGGTTGTTTCCTCGCTGATGCCGAGGATACCGTCGCCGATGATGTGACTGGTCCAGCTGATCTCCTGCTCAACGGCGGTCCGGAACATGGTTTCGACCTCAGCGGCAGGGAAAAACTCCGGCTCCAGTTCGCGGATTTCACGCACAATCAGCTCGAACAACACACAATGGGTCAACTCATCACGATTGATGTAACGGATGATCTCCGAGGTGCCGAGCATCAGGTGGCGGCTGGCCAGATTATAGAAGAAATTAAAGCCGTTGTAGAAGTAGAGCCCTTCCAGCAGGTAATTAGCGATAATCGCCCGATAAAAATGCTCCTGTGTCGGTTCATCAATAAAGTCCTGATAGATCTGGGCGATATATTTATTGCGCTCGAACAGTACCTTATCGGAGCGCCATTTATCGTAGATGGAATTGCGCCGATCGGCCGGAATGATCGACTCGACCGTATACTGGTAACTCTGACTGTGAATCGCTTCCTGGTACTGCTGGATGGCGATGAGCAGGTTAACCTCCGGGGCGGTGATAAAATCATTGATATTGGAGAGGTTATTGGTCTGGATACTGTCGAGAAAGATCAAAAAGGACAATATCCCGTCATAAGCCTGACGCTCTTCGACGGTCAGGTGCTTGTAGGGTTCGAGATCACTTGACAGGTCGGTTTTTTCCGGAATCCAGAAGTTGGCCATCATGTTGCGATACATGCGGTTGGCCCACTGGTAGCGGACGTTGTTCAGGTTGAAGATATTGGTGCTGTTACCACCGATGATGCGCCGGGTCTCCAGGGAATCGTCCCCGGCCGGGTTAAACAGTTTTTTCGCTTGCATACATTCTCCTTGGATATAACTTTTTTATCCCGCGCAGGAAACACACTCCTCTTTGTCTGTCATCAGATTACTGTTTTTCTGAATACTACGCGTATAATATATCGCCTTACACCCTTTTTTCCAGGCCAGCAGATGGGTCTCAAAAATATCTTTCGCGGTCAGATTGTTGTTGAGGTTGAACAGCAGTTCCATGGAAATCCCCGTATCCACCCAGGTTTGCAGTTGCGCAACCAGATTGACGACATCGCGCTGATCGATATTCTTTGACTCCTGATAGTGCCACAACTTGTCTTTGATAAAGGGGGGTACGATAGGCACGGTGCCATTACTGTTGTTGTCGATGTAAAACTTGCTGAAGATCGGCAGAACGCTGGCGGTACAGCCCTGAACGATCGAGCTGCTGGTGTTGGGGGCAATGGCGGTGATGTGACTGTTGCGGATACCATGCTCGGCAATCCGCTCGAACAGTGCCTCCCAGCCCAGCGTACCATGCTCTGCAAACCACTGACGATCGCGACAGAGAATCTTTCCTTGTGCCCATTCACTGCCTTCGAACAGCGGATAAGCGCCCCGCTCTTCGGCCAGCAGACAACTGGCAGCGGTGCAATGATAGGCAAAGGCCTCGCCGATTTCAGCCGCTTTTGTCACCGCCCCGGAGTAGGGTATATTGCGCCGGGCAAGGTAATCGGCCAGCCCCATCATCCCGACACCGACAGTGCGCAACAGTTCGTTATGCCGCTGTCCTTCAGCTACCGGGACATCGGTAATATCGATACAATTATCCAGGATCCTTACGGATGTTTCACAGATGGCCGGCAGCTCATCATCTTCGAGGTTGGCCATATTGATCGACACCAGGTTGCAGGTATGCACCAGCCCCGGCTCGACATCGCGACACAGGGTTGTGCCGTCAAAGCGCTGCGGCCCGATAAGCGACGGTTTGACCACCGAATAGGATTCGACGCACAGATTGGTACAGGGGATGATGCCGACATGCTTGTTGGGGTTGGCGCGGTTGATAGTGTCCTTAAAGGCGATATAGGGCATGCCGGTTTCGATCTGTACCTTCATGATCTGTTTATAAAGGGATTTGGCATTGACCTTTTCGAAGAGTTCCAGATTGCCGGCCTCTACCTCAGCATACAAATGATCAAGAGCCTGCTCAAAGGTTTCACCCCACAGATCGGCCAGCTCGTAACCGTATTTACTCCGAACTTCATGGGGATCGAACAGATACCAGTCTTCTCCACCTTCCACCGCACGCATAAAACGATCAGTCACCACCACCTGGGGAAACACATCATAGGCCTTACGCCGCTGATCACCGTTCTCGGTCTGGATTTCAAGAAAATCCTCCATATCCAGATGCCAGCTGTCCAGTGCCACGGTAACCGCACCGGCCCGTTTGCCGCCCTGGTTGAAATAGAGGGCAATATCATTGACCACCCGAATATTGGGTACGACCCCGCCGGCCCGCCCCAAGGAATTACGAATCCGGGCTCCATGGGAGCGGATCCGGCTGATACTCACTCCGACCCCGCCACCACCGGAACTGATCTGACCAACCTGTTCAAAGGTATGGAAAATACTGTTGGTGTCATCGTCAAAAGCGGTGATAAAGCAACTGGACAGATTGCCGTTGGGACGGCGCAGATTGATAAGGATCGGGGTTGCCAGGGAAATCTTGCGGCGAGCGAGCATGGTGTAGGTATCGCGCACGCGCTGCAAGCGGATGGTTGAGGGCTGGTTCTGCTCGATCAGCAGGGCGATGGTCAGTAATGCCTCCTGCGGCATTTCAATCACCTGATTGTCGTATTCGAGCATGTAGCGCTTGATCAGCAAGCTGATGCCGGCATAGTCGTAATCGTAGTCGTATTCCTGCTTCAAAAACTGACCGGCCTTGTGCAGCTCTTTGTCGGAATATTTTTCCAGCAACACCGGCGAATAGATCCCCTTGCCGACAAAGTTTTTTACCGTCGCGCAATAACTCGGATAACGGTATTCATAGGGGATACCACGGGCAATATGGACCCGCTTGTAAAAATCGACCAGTTTAAGCCGTGCCGCCAGGATGCGCCAGTCAGGTTCTTCGATGGAAGTCAGGCGCAAGGAGGTTTCGATCACCGTTTCGTGGATTTCGCCAGTGGTCATATTGTTGCGGAAATGAAATCCCAGGCTGGATTCGAGCTTGATGGGATTAATGTCGAGCCCTTCAGCGGCCCACTGAATCACTTTACGAATCTTGGCAATTTCAAGGGGCGCCGACTCCCCGTTGCGCTTGATTACGCGGTAACGTTTTGCCATAAAAAACCTCCAGAATGAGATTAAACACTATATATAGTGGTTCAAGAACATGAATTATACATGATATAGAAAACAAAAGAAGACCATTTTTGTATTATTTTCTTGCTCCCCGATCTCTCCCAGAAAAAAGTCGGCCGCTGACGATCCACCACACCGGAACCTGTTGACCTGTTATCAGAACACCCCGTATAAAGTACAGCAGCTCATCGTTTCAGCGTTGTTGTTTGAAACTGAACTCGTCATTGAGGTGAAGGTGAAGATGTCTATCCAGGAAATCATCGATCAGATTTATGGGGAAATGAGCCGACGCGACAACCGCGGGCAGGTGGCGACCTATATCCCGGAGCTGGCATCGATGGATCTGAAGCGCTTTGGTCTTGCCGTCGCCATGGCTGATGGACGGACTTACAGTGTTGGAGACGCGGATGTGCCTTTTTCCATACAGAGCATTTCAAAGGTCTTTACCCTGGCTCTGGCTCTGGGAAAGGTCGGCAACAAACTGTGGGAACGGGTCGGGCGGGAACCTTCGGGTAATGCCTTCAACTCGATTCTGCAACTCGAGCGTGAACGGGGAATCCCTCGCAACCCCTTTATCAATGCCGGTGCCATTGTCGTTACTGACGTCATTCTGGCGAGTAGTTCTCCAGCAGAAGCCCTTGCCGAACTGGTCAGCTTTATCAGGTATGCCGCCGATGATTCAAGCATCTACATAAACGAGGCGGTTGCTTTGTCAGAAAAGCAAACCGGTCATCGCAATTTCGCCCTGGCTCATTTTCTGCGCAGCTTTGACAATCTCGATCATGAGCCGGAGTTGACCCTCGGCACCTACTTCCATCAATGTGCCATAGAAATGAGCTGCCGCCAACTGGCCCTGGCGGGGCGCTTTCTTATCAATGCACCGAACATGCCGCAACTGATCGCTCCCGACAGGGTACGCCGCATCAACGCATTGATGATCACCTGTGGTCACTATGACGGTTCGGGGGATTTCGCGTATCGCGTCGGGTTGCCCGGCAAAAGTGGGGTTGGCGGAGGGATTCTAGTGATTGTTCCGGGCAAAGCGTCCATTGCTGTCTGGTCTCCCGGGCTGACCCCCCTGGGCAATTCTTTCCTTGGCACCGAGGCGGTACAACTGCTGGCCCAGCAGATGGAATGGTCCGTTTTCGGGTGAGCTTGCCCGCTATAAAACCGGCGCGAACAGATAAGCGGCCCGCGATGAGAGCCGTAACCACCAGGGGCGGTCAACTACCTCTGTAAACGTCATTTGCCGTGAACGGGAAAAATCTTCCTCAAACATCTCCTGCATCTGGCGCCCGAAATCCTGATCAAAAATCCAGGCGGTAATTTCAAAGTTCAAGCGAAACGAGCGGTTATCCAGGTTAACCGTGCCCACGGCGGAAGCCGCGTCATCAATCAGCATGGTTTTGCCGTGTAAAAACCCAGCTTCGTATCGATAAATACGCACCCCGACATCGAGTAACGGACCGATAAAAGCGTATGCCGCAAGATCGGCCAGCAGGTTATCGGGACGCGAAGGGATCAGCACCCTGACGTCAACGCCGCGCAGTACCGCCAGTTTCAGGGCGTTTAGAACTGATTCGTCCGGCACAAAATAAGGGCTGGCAATCCACACCCGTTCCTGCGCTGAAGCCAGAGCATGCTGCACCATGAGGCTGGCAGTTTCAAGACGATCCGCCGGCCCACTGGGAAGCACCAGCACCGGCAAACCATTCCTGGTGGCAACGGGTGTCTGCCAGTCAAAATCCAGGATCTGCCCCGTCGCCCAGTGCCAGTCTTCCAGGAACGAAAGCTGCAACTTGAAAACAGCCGGTCCTTTGATTTTGAGATGGGTATCGCGCCAGGGGCCGATACGCCGGTTGAGCCCGAGATACTCATCTCCCACGTTCAGTCCGCCTAACCATCCGACAGCCCCGTCGGCAACAACAATCTTGCGATGGTTGCGAAAGTTCAATTGAAAGCGATTACCCGATCCACGGGTGGAATGAAAACGGCGCACGTCAATACCGGCTCTGCGCATCTCTTCAACATAGCGCTTTGGCAACCGGTAACTACCGATTTCATCGTAGAGAAAATACACCTGCACTCCGGCCTTGGCGCGCTCTTCCAGCCGCCGCTTAAGTTCACGACCAACGCCGTCATCACGAACAATGTAAAACTGTACCAGCAGATACTCTTCTGCCTTATCTATCCCCTCAAAAATACTGGAAAAAGTCTCTTCTCCGTCAATCAGCAGTTGAGCGCTGTTCCCTCCCATCACCGGTAGCTTTGCCAGCCACTCCAACACCTGGAGGCCTTGCTGATCTTCCGGTATTTCGGTGGCATAACGGGTGACGTGAGACATCTTCTGGGATAATTCCCGATAGAGATGATTATCCCCCTTTTTCCTCCCGATCACGTAGCCGTTAAAACGATTGCTGCCGAACACCCAGTACGCCGGCACCGAGACATAGGGGAAAGCATTCAACGAGATGATCCAGGCCACGGCTCCCGGTGCGGTACGACTCGCCATGAGAGCATCAATGGACGACAGGGCGCCAAGGATGTGGGCCAGCACAAAGACCACAACCACGATCCCTTTTCTTTTTTTAAACCTGATCATTTGCTGCCACCTTCCAGGGCCTCTGTTACTTCAGTGGCGTTACGCACCTCAAGAACACCGCTACGCAGATGCAAATCGCGCTGGGGAAATGGAAAAGCAATCCCTTCTTCAGTGAAACGCTCATAAATCAGAAAGTTAAGTTGGCTGATCAGTTTTCCCTTGCGGTCAACCAGGCTCGACGACCAGGCCCGCAACTCAAATAGCAAACCGTTGTCACCAAACTGGATAAACCTGACGGCTGGAGACGGAAGCTTGAGAACGTCGGGCTCTTCACCCGCAATCTCCAGCAGCAGCTTTTCCACCTGACGGGCGTCACTGCCGTAGGCGACACTGACCGGTATCCGAAAGCGCACCTCGTTATTGTTATATTTCCAGTTGATCACGTTGTCGGTAATAAACTTGGAATTGGGTACGATGACAGCAATGTTGTCGTTATCCAGGACGGTAGTGCTGCGGGCACCGATGTTGACAACATTCCCTTCGACTCCACCTACAACAATCCGGTCACCAATCTTGACCGGGCGCTCAAACATGATGATCAACCCGGCAATGAAATTACTGACAATATTCTGCAGGCCAAAGCCGACACCGATACCGATGGCACCGGCCAATACATTGAAGGTGGTCAGATCGATACCCACCGTCTGGATGATAACCAGCAGGCCAATCAGCAGAATCAGGTAACGTATCAGGGCACCGACAGAATAGCGTGCGCTCTCGCTCATGCGCACGCGTAGCAGTGGCCCTTCCGCCAGCCAGCGTTGGGTTCTGCGTGCAAACCACAAGAGCACAACGACCAGTACTACAAAATACAGGATGGCCCAAGGAGTGACACGTGTGTCGGCGGTTTCAATAATCGGCCATTGCAATATATCCCACAGCCACAACAGCACGGTTTTCAGGTTCTCCATGTTCACCTCTTGTGGTCAAGCTCCCCTAACCCTGGCCCTCTCCCTCAGATAAAGCGGTATCTAGGGAAGATTGATGACAATCAGTTTTATTGATGTCGATCCTGGTTTTTTGCCGGAGGATGCTTTTTGCCCTTGATCAGCAGCGTAACAATAACCCCCATGGCAAAACCACCCACGGCGGTCAGAAAAAGCAGCAGGATCGTTGCCATCTGCCCCGATATCCACAAAAACTGCACTCGCACCGGGGCGGTGTTCTGCAGAATAATTACCGTCAGAAGTATCCCAAGAACCACCAACGACACCTGCTTAACAATGCGCATCCTCTCTACCTCCTCAATTCTTCATCATAAAACCAACGTCTGTTTCAACTATTGCCCCAGTGTAAAGATATTGGAATCCCACATTTTAATGTTTAATCGCCACAGCAATAAGTATAGCCTAACAGGGCAGACAAAAAATAAAATAACTGTTCAACAAAGTCTCGCAGCCACCAATCAAAGACAAACAATTCTTTTCTGAGGGGGTCTTCATGTCATAAACTAAAACACTGGTTGGACGAATTTCGGCTGATCACCGCCGATTTACGCTGCTCCCCCGGGAAAAATTATGTTATCTGTGTGATGATTATCCTCTACCAACACCCTCTCAAGGAGTGTTCATTTCATGGTCGTCAGATTGATTAATGAGCGCGACCGGCAACTGGCCAGACAGCTTGTCGAAGAAAACGGTTTCACCTTTGAGGAAGATTACGATCTCCTTTTCGGCAAATTTGAAGACGGCAAACTGGTCGCTACAGCGGCCCGCGATCACAATGTGTTCAAAATGATCTGTATCCGGGAAAGTCACCGTGGCGGTCCATGCCTTGGCGAACTGATTACCGCACTGATCGATAGCTGCACTTACACCGATATCCGCAATTTCTTCATCTTTACCACCCTGGAAAATCGTAGCACATTCCAACATCTCAACTTCACGCCCCTGGTTACCCATGGTAACGTCTGTCTTCTGGAATACGGCCATGGGTTGCCCAACTATCTGCAGCAGCACCGGGCGCTTCAAAAAAATGGCAGCAATGGTGCCGTTGTTGTTAATTGCAACCCCTTTACTTTGGGACACCGCTATCTGATCGAAGCTGCTGCCGCACAGGTTGACCATCTGTATGTCTTTGTTGTCCGTGAAGACCGCTCACTTTTCCCCTTTGATGTCCGCATGGCGCTGGTCAGGGAAGGAACCGCCGATCTCGGCAATGTTTCGGTTCTGGATACCTCCGACTACGCCGTCAGCCACGTGACCTTTCCTGGTTATTTTCTCAAGGAGGGAGATGATCGCCTCCAGTTGCAGATGGAGATCGATCTGCTGCTCTTTGCGCGACACATTGCGCCATTTTTCGGGATCACGCACCGCTTTATCGGCAATGAACCCTTCTGCCGAACCACCCGCAGCTACAATGAAACCATGCCGGACGTACTCGGCGCGGAAGGAATCCGGACTATCCAACTGGAAAGAAAACTGAGTGGTGATGCTCCGATCAGTGCGTTTCGCGTCCGCAAGGCACTTAGAAATGAAGACTATGAGGCGCTGCGCAAACTGGTACCGGCAACAACCCTGAAGTACCTGCGCAGCACCGATGGCCGCAAGCTACTGACCAGCAACAAAAACTACCGCAGGAGACACTAGAATGAAAATTGTCCGCAAGGCTCAAGCCGGAACCATGCAATCGAGTGACCTGATGGTTTTTCTCGAACCCGCGCCGCAACTGCGCGTTGAAATCGACTCAACGGTGAAAAAACAGTTCGAACACCTTATTCGCCGACAGGTAGAGGCCGTTCTGGACCGTTTATCCATTACCAGTGGTGTCATCCGCATCAGCGACCGCGGTGCCCTTGATTACGCCATCGCCGCGCGTCTGGAAACCGGTCTGTTTCGCGCCTGCGCCGACCAAAAGGAGTCGTTATGAACGGCCTGCATTACCGCCAATGGCAACCGGGGCGAAATTTTCTGATCAAGATCGAACCGGGAGAGAGCCTGCGTGCCCGCCTTAACCAGTTTGCCCTGGATGCAGGCATCCGGCACGCGGTGATTGTTTCCGCTGTCGGCTCCGTGTGCAAGGCCGAATTCCGCGGCATCAAGTCAGGGGCAAAACGACCCATCTCCGAGCCACGGATGAGCCGACATCATCTCGAAGGTCCTTTGGAGTTGCTCGGCCTCGAAGGCAATATGATTGCTGACAGTTCCGGCAACGTTGATACCCATCTGCATATTCTGCTGGGAAAAAGTTCCGGTGAAGTCGCCGGTGGACACCTGTTTGATGCCGAAATCTTTGCCAGTTGTGAAGTTGCCCTCTGTGAAATGCAGGTCACCGGTGTTGCTCGCTATGTTTCGAAATCTTCCGGCACACCGGCCATCTATATCGAGGAGACCTGACCATGAAAAATTCTTTCCGTTTGCGCCGCTCACTGCTTTACGTTCCGGGCAATATGCCATCGATGCTGCAGAACATTCCGATCTTTGAGAGCGATGCGGTGATGATCGATCTTGAGGATGCGGTCCCTTACAGTGAAAAAGATGCGGCCCGGACGCTGGTGCAGAGTTTTTTAAACACCTGTCAGGATCGCAACAAGGAGATTTTCGTCCGCATCAACAGCCTGAAAACCGACTGGTGGCAGCAGGACCTGCAGGCGATCCTCCCGGCCCGGCCCGATGGCGTGCGCCTGCCGGAAGCCGATTCCCCGGAATATGTTGAACACCTGGATACGGTGCTGACCGAATTTGAAGAAGAGCTGGGAATCGAGATTGGTCACTTCAAGATCCTCCCTTCCATCGAAACGGCCGAAGGGGTCATCAACTGTATCAAGACCGCGCGCAGCTCCAGCCGCTTGATCGGCCTGGCTTTTGGCGCCGAAGACTACACCGCCAGTCTGGAGATTGAGCGCACCAAGACCGGAGAAGAGCTCTTTGCCGCCCGCACCCGCGTCGTCTGGGCCTGTAAGTCCGCCGGCATCCAGGCCATCGATACCATTTTTTCCGATGTGTCCGATATGGAAGCCCTGCGGCGCGAAACGACCCTGATCAAGACCCTCGGGTTTTCCGGCAAATCGCTGGTCAATCCACGCCAGATTGAGGTCGTCCATGAGGTATTTGCCCCGAAACAGGAAGAGATCGATTATGCCTTGCAGGTCATCGAAGCAATCCAGAAGGCGAGAGAAATGGGAACCGGTGTTATCTCTCTCGGCGGAAAGATGGTCGATGCCCCGGTGGTGAAGCGCGCTGTTAAAATCCTCAAAACCGCTCAGGCGCATGGTCTGATCGATATGCAACTGGATGAAGAGGTCATCTATGGTCACAAATAGCCTGGGCCGGCAACTGCCGGAAACTTTTTTCGGAAAAAAGGTTCAACCCTATCAGGATCCCTACAACCGTAAACCTGTCGGCAACCATGCGACCCGCCACTTGCGTCGCCATAACCCCGGCGACAACAAATTGCTGGATAGCCTGCGCGCAGCCATTGAAGTCTCCGGACTGAAAAGCGGCATGTGCATTGCCACTCACCATCACCTGCGCAACGGCGACGCTCTCCTTAACCTGGTCGTCCGTGAAATTGACCGCATGGGCATCCGTGATATCCGTATTGCCTCCAGCTCGGTTCACCCGGTCCATGCTGAACTGATCCCCTTCATTCAGAAAGGGGTCATCAGCGGCTTTGAATGCGGCGTCAATGGTCTGATCGGCGAAATGGTCTCCCGCGGCGAGCTTGACTGCCCGATTATTGTGCGCACCCACGGCGGCCGTGCACGGTCCCTGATCACCGGCGAGGTCGTGGTTGACGTGGCCTTTATCGCCGCGCCCTCCTGCGACTGTTACGGCAACATGAACGGCTTTTTCGGTCCGTCAGCCTGCGGCAGCCTCGGTTATGCTTTCACCGATGCCCAGTATGCCCGCTGCGTGGTGGCGGTTACCGACAATCTGACCGCAGCCCCGGTCGCGCCGGTATCGATTCCCCAGTCGCTGGTTGACTACGTCGTCCAGATTGACACCCTCGGCGACCCGCGCAAGATCGTTTCCACTACGACCCAGGTAACCCGTGACCCGGTCGGACTGCAGATTGCCCGTTATGCTGCCCAGGTCATCGATGCGTCCGGTCTGCTGCGCGATGGCTTCTCCTTTCAGACCGGCGCCGGGGGGATTTCCCTGGCGGTGGCCGAACAGGTCCGGCGCATGATGAGTCAGGCGCAGATCAAGGGGAGTTTTGGCTGCGGCGGAATTACCGGCTATTTCGTCGACATGCTGGAAGAAGGGCTGTTCCGCACCCTGTTCGATGTGCAGTGTTTTGACCTCAAGGCGGTTGAGTCGATCGGTCGCAATCTGCACCATCAGGAGATGAGTGCCGACACCTACGCCAATCCGTTCAATTCCGGGGCGATGGTCAACCTGCTCGACTGTGTCATCCTCGGCGCCACCGAAATCGATGTCAATTTCAATGTCAACGTCAATACGGAATCCAACGGTTACCTGCTGCACAACACCGGTGGCCACAGTGACGCCGCGGCAGGAGCCAAATTGTCGATTATCACCGCGCCCCTGCTGCGTGGCCGCCTGCCGATCATCCGCGACACAGTAACTACGGTCACTACCCCCGGCCGCACCATCGATGTCATCGTCACTGAACGCGGTATCGCCGTCAACGACCATCAGCAGGAGCTCAAACAGGAACTGATCCGCCGCAAGGTCCCGGTCAGGGATATCGTCGAGCTGCGCGAGGAAGCCTGTCGCATCACCGGTGAACCGCGACCGGTCGAGTTTACCGACGAGGTTGTTGCCCTGATCGAATACCGCGATGGAACCATTATCGATGCTGTACGCAAAGTTAAGGAGTGACATCCTCGCCGCCCGCGACATCCGCCAGAGTGTCCTCGAGCAACTGACATCCACGGATCCCCGAACCCTGGTGCTGTTGTCCCTTAACCTGCCGGGACCGGAAAAGACAGCTGCGCCCTTCAGTCGCTTGTTTGACTGGGGGGAAGAACAACTCAGGTGCCACATTGAAGATCTTGAAGCGGTCACCCGACAAACGGATATTCTGGGGCCCTGGGCTCTCTACACCAGCAGTCTGCCTGCGGCGGCGGCCAAACAGATCGGGTGTATGATCGAAGAAGATTGTGCCGCGGCTCGCCTGCTTGATATTGACATTTATGACAACAACGCAGCAGCATATCACCGACAACAACTCGGGCTTCCGCTCCGCCCCTGCTTTGTCTGCCCGGCACCAGCGGCCGAATGCATCCGCCTTGGCCGTCACTCTTTCCATGAAATACAGAGTTATCTTGACCGCCTCCTCGACTGCCTCCCGACTTGAAACCCTCGCCAGCGCCCTGGCTGACGGGCTGCGGGCCGAGCTGTATCTGACCCCCAAGCCGGGGCTGGTTGACCTGATGGACAACGGTGCCCACCTCGACCTGAACCTGCACATCATGTGTCGCTCAATCCGGCTGGTCGATGGCTACCTGCAGGAACTGGCCAGCGCCCTGCACAGGGAAGCCGGGCACGAGGAGCTCATCGCCATCGGGCAGTATACGGAACAAAAAATGCTGAGACAACTGGGCAGCAATACCCATCGTGGCGGAATATTCCTCTGCGGACTGCTTATGGTCTCTGCCAGCCGCTGCAACCCCGACGATCCACAGGCGCTGCAAGAGTCCGTCAAAAAAGTTGCGGCAGCGTTCTTTGCCGGCAGAGGTGAACACATCAGCAACGGCGAGATTGTCCGGCGCCAATATCCTGCTGCCGGAATTGTTGCTGAAGCATTGGCCGGATTGCCGGCACTCTTTGCCACCATCCTCCCTATCCTCCGTGACCAACAAACCCTGGAAAATCCCCGGCGAATTTATCTGGCGCTGGCCAGACTGATGCAGACCGTACAGGACTCCACCAGTATTCACCGTTGCGGCGAACAGGGATTGATCCTGCTCCGGCAAGCAGGGGAGCGGGTTGAAAATTGTATCCTGTCGGGTAATGACCCGGTCTCTGTGCTGCACCAGATCAACCGCGAATTCTGCCGCCACAATCTGACCATGGGTGGGATAGCCGACCTCCTCGGGGTTGGCCTTGGTTACGCCGGCTACCTGCTTTCCAGCGCCAATCAAGACCAGGATTAACAAGCAACCGCCTGCAAAGAAAAAACTTTCCTGTCAGTTAGTTAGCGAAAATCCGTATAAAACGAATCGACCTTCGGTCGTAAACCTATCGCCGAACCACGTTCCAACATGCTGAAATTACTACAATAAGACCCGACATCTGACGACTTGATGGCAGATGTCTAATGAAACTGGTCGCAACAGATGAAACAATGCAGTCAACCAAAGGCCGCTCAGGTCAAAACACTTAAGGAGGATATGCCATGAAAAAACTTTTCGCCCTGCTCATCGCTGCCAGCCTGATTTCGGCTGTTGCAACACTGGTTATTGCCGGCAGTAATGTTCCGGAAGAGGTCACTTTCACGCCGCGTTTCGGCACGGTCACCTTTAATCACGCTGAGCATCTCAGTGTTGGCGATTGCGCCAGTTGTCACCATACCGGTGCCTATGTCACCTGTAGCAGTTGCCACGGTACTCAGCCGGGCATCAGTAATGCTAAAGATGCCTTTCACGCCAGTTGTATCGATTGTCACAAAGAAGCACAAAAGGGGCCGGTTGGATGTCGGGCCTGCCACGTGAACTAGAGAATGTGCCAACAAGAATGGTGATTTACAAGTAAACAAACACACAAAGGAGAGATGAAGATGAAAAAAATGATCTGTCTGATTTCGTGCCTTACCCTCTTAACTCCGGCATTAGGTTTTTCTTTTGATATCAGTGGCTGGGAGAGTGCCAACAAAGATCGCGGCCAATGGGCGTGGTTTACCGGTCAAGCCCAGAAATGCGATGAAGAGATTCCCGTTCCCGGAGCCCATACCCGAGCTGAATGGCAAGAGATGCTAACCACGGACAAGGAAAAACTTCCTTGTGAAGGGGCCGGTCTGAACCAACGCACCATCAACCATATTTTCCTGTTCCTGCACAGCCATGCTTCCGATTCCGACGATCCGATGAACCAGAAACCGGAATCCTGCGGCTAGAAAACAGGAGCGAATCAATCGATCAACAGGGTGCTGTCTCCGGCAATGCAGCACCCTGTTTTTTTTGTTACTATCCCCCCTGCCAGTCGCCTCCCAGCGCCTTGAATAATGCTGCAACAGCGGTTAACTGTTCACTGCGAGCATGAGCTAGAGCCTGGCGGACACTTAACAGTTGTCGCTCCACATCAAGCAGTTCGTGCTGGCTGATGGCACCATATTCGTACTGAGTACGGGCTGAATGAATCAACTCGGCCAGGGCGGCAAACTGATGGTTCAGGGCCAGGTACTGGTCATTGGCATACGCGTAAAGAATCAAGGCACTGCGCACATCCCGAAAAGCCCCGGTGACTGTCATCTGGTAGGCCGTTTCTGCTTGATCTCGCACGGCCTGCGCACTCTCAACCCGAGCACGAGTGCGCCCGAAATCAAAAATTGGGCCGGCCAGCGTTGCGCCGACATTCCAACTGTGAGACGCCTGACTGAACAGATCACTCACCTCAGGTGCTGCGGTGCCGAGAAGGCTGGCAAGATTAAGGCTGGGCCAGGCGGATGCCATGGTAGCACCGATACGTGCGCTTGCCGCTGCCAGGTCTGCTTCTGCCGCGCGCACATCCGGGCGGCGGCGCAGCAACTCAGCCGGAAGTATGGCAGGAACCGATTTAGGCAAGGTGATCTCAGCCAGGGTGCGCCCATCGGTCCTGGTATCTTCAAACAATTCCTCAGGTGATGAGCCAATCAGCACCGCCAGTACCAATTGTAAACGCTGAATCTGGTGCTGGAGCCCAGGCAGCTGGGCGCGGACATTTTCAACTGCCGCACGCGACCGGCTGACAACCATAGAACTGACAACCCCCCCGGCGTAGCGAATTTCCTCCAATTCAAGGGATTTTTCGCGAGAGTCCAGGTTTTCCAGAGCAACCCGATAAGCCTGTTCAGCCGCCTGCATATTGACGTAACTCGTTACGACATCAGCGATCAGGCTCTGACGTACCGCTTCGGCTCCGAAAATCGAATGGTCCAGTTGCGCTACCGCCGCTTCACGCTGCCGCTCCAGTCTGCCCCATAGATCGATCTCATAGTTGAGCATTGCCGCCAGAGCATAATGATTGCGGGGTGAGCCGCCACCAAGCAATTCAGGAGTCTGCTCTCGAACGGCCTGCGCCTGGGCACTGAGGGACGGCAACCGATCAGCTTTGGTCAAACCAAGATGAGCACGAGCCTGCTCAATCCGCTGCAGTTGCAACTTCAAGCTGAGGTTCTCAGCCACTGCCTGTTCGACAAGCTGATTCAACATGGGATCTTCAAAACGCTGCCACCATTGTTGTCCATCCTCATGATCAGCGGCTATCAGCTGCATTGACTGTGGCCATTGTTGCGGCAAATCAGTTTCCGGAACCCGAAAATCCGGCCCCAGGGCACAACCGGACAATCCAAGGGCAAAAGCCGCAAAAAGAATCAATCTAGACATTTTCAGCTTCTCCTTTGCGTCTGTTGCGCCAAGTTGCTACATCTTCCAGCAGTTTGTAAGCCAGCGGAACAAAGATCAATGCCAGTGAACTGGCAACCACCATACCACCCACAACAACAGTGCCGATCTCCTGACGACTGACGGCTCCGGCCCCGGAAGCGAAGACCAGGGGCAGACTGCCAACGATAAAGGTCATGGCGGTCATGACAATGGCCCGAAAGCGTTGCCGGGCGGCGGCAACAGCAGCATCCCCTGAACTCATTCCCTGTCGTCGGTTCTGAGCGGCAAACTCGACAATCAGAATGGCATTTTTGGCCGCAAGCCCAATCAATACGAGAAGACCAACCTGAAAATAGACATCGTTGGGAAAACCCCGCAACAGGGAAAAGGTCGACGCTCCGAGAACGCCAAAAGGAACCGCCGCGGCAACTGCCAGCGGCAGAGTCAGCCGTTCATACTGGGCAACCAGAATCAGTAACACCATCAGCAGCCCCAAACCAAAAGCGGCTGCACCTGATCCGGCGGCGGCATCCAATTGATAGGCCTCGCCAATCCAGCCGATGCGGACATCTGCCTCGCGCTGCTGTTCGGCGACGATCTCCTCGAGGGCCTGCTTAGCCTGACCAGTGGTAAATCCGGGGGCCGGTTCGGCCATAATCCGTGCTGCCGAATACATATTGAAACGATTGATAATATCGGCACCACTGACACGTTCAATGGAAACCAGCGAACTGACCGGAATCATGGCACCGGATGCTGAACGAACCTGCACCCGGCTGAGGTCTTCAGGTTGACTGCGATATTCGCCCATAGCCTGCATATTTACCTGCCACAAGCGACCCATATAGCTGAAATCATTGATATACATGGAGCCTAACGTACTGCGCAGGGTAGTAAACAGATCGTTCAGAGAAACCCCGAAGGCTCTGGCTTTCTCGCGATCCACGTCGATCAGGTAGCGCGGAATACTGGTATCAAGAGTCATGCGGGCTTGCGCCAATTCCGGACGGGTAGACGCGGCGGCGACGACCTGCTGACCGATCTGCTGAATCCTTTTTATTGATACATCGTCACGCACCTGCAGGTAACCATCAACTCCACCGGTCAGGGACAACCCCTGAATCGGCGGCGGCACAAACACAAAAACATTCGCCTCCTGGATGCCGAAACCCATTCCCATAATACGACCGGCAATCTCTCCGGCACTCTGCCCCGGACCGGTCCTCTGCTTCCAATCCGTGAGGTTGACAAATCCGGCCATCGCGTTGGTTCTCAGTGCTCCGGCGATCAGGTCAAAGCCGGCAAAGGTGGTATATGCCTCAACCTCCTCCAGAGAAGTTACCTGCTGTGACAATTGGTTGCGGACCTGCTCGGTGCGCGACAAAGAGGAAACCGGTGGCAACTGCGCTACCACCAGAGCAATCCCCTGGTCTTCCTGAGGAACCAGACTGGTAGGCAAGCTGGTGACGGCTACCAGCGTACCGGCGCAGATCAGAACAAAAAGAATCACACCCACCACGGCATGGCGGATGAAAAAGCGTACTGTCGCGACAAAAATATCGGTGCCGAAAGCAAAGACACGGTTGAATATCTGGAAGGGTTTGGCAACCGTGGTTTTCTGTTTCTTCAGCAACAGGGCACACATAGCCGGAGTCAGAGTCAGAGCAACGATGCCGGAGACAACCACGGAAACGGCGATAGTAATTGCAAACTGGCGATACAGCTCACCACTAAGGCCGCCTAAAAAGGCCACTGGTGCAAAGACTGCGACAAGTACCAGGGTTGAGGAAACGACCGCACCTGAAACCTGCTTCATGGTCTCGACAGCAGCGTCCCGCGGCTTCATTTTCCTTTCTATAATCAGTCGATCCACGTTCTCCATGACAATAATGGCATTATCAACAACAATCCCTATCGCCAGAACCAGGCCGAAGAGGGTGAGCATATTGATGGAAAAGCCCAGAGCCTGCATTCCCGCAAATGTTCCTATCAGAGAAACAGGGATAGCAGCCACCGGGATAAAGGTGGCGCGCAGGTGTTGCAGAAACAGAAAAGTCACCAGCACCACCAGGATGACTGCAACTATCAGCGTGATAACCACTTCGCGCACAGAAATCGCGATAAATTCCGTGGTATCGTAGGCAATGCGGTATTCCATATCCGCCGGGAAGCCTTGTGCCATACTGGTCATGGCTGCGCGCACATTTTCTGCTGTTGCCAGGGCATTGGCGCCAGGCTGCAGATAGATTCCCAACGGAACGGCGGCCTGCTCTTTATAGACAGCAGAAAAATCATAATTCTGCGGGCCCAGCTCAATCTGCGCAACATCCCTCAGACGTAGATAACCCCCGCTTTCGTCGGAACGCAGGATCATCTGCTTAAATTCTTCCGGTGTGCTGAACTGGGTGTTCGTTGTTGCTGAAATAGTAAATGGCTGACCTGTCGGTGAGGGTTCGGCGCCAAAGCGTCCGGCAGCATACTGAACATTCTGCTCACGAATAGAGCCGGCAATATCCGCTGGCATCAACCCATATTCAGCCAATTTGGCCGGATCAAGCCAGATGCGCATTGAATAGTCCTGTGCGCCGAACAAAGAGGCGTTACCCACTCCCGGCAACCGCACCAGCTCATCAAGCACATTGAGCAAAGCATAGTTGCTCATATCGAGCATCTTGTGGGTACCCTCCGGGGAGGAGAGGACCAGCACCATCAGAATACTGGTCGAGCGGGACTCAACCCTCACACCAAGATCCCGCACGGTCTGCGGCAACCGGGACAACGCCGCCTGGACACGGTTATTCACGTTGATTGTCGCCTGATCCGGGTCGGTTCCCATGGCAAAAGAAATGGTAATCTGCAAACTGCCCGAATCGGTACTGGTCGACTCCATATAGATCATATTGTCAACCCCGTTGATTTCCTGCTCCAACGGCGCCGCAACTGAAGCTGCAACCACCTCGGCGCTGGCACCGGGGTAAAAAGCCGATACCACCACCTGGGGCGGTACCACATCCGGATACTGCTCGATCGGCAGTATCCTTAAAGACACGGCCCCGGCAATAAGAATAATGATGGATATAACCGAGGCAAACAGAGGCCGATCAATAAAGAAACGAAACATCTACTGTGCTCCCTCGATCTCATTGGTGACCATTACTGTTCCCCCGTCAAACAAAGCGACATGGCCATTAACGACAACAGGGTCACCAGGATTCAAGCCATCGAGAATGATTTGCCTGTCACCTATCATCGGCCCAAGACGCACTGGCTGCGCTCGGGCGATATTTTCCTCGTTGACAATAAAAACCTGTGGACCCGTTGGCCCCTGACTGACGGCTACCGGATCAATGAGATAGACATCCGCATAGTCCTGCAGGGCGATCCGCACGCGCAAAAACTGGCCCGGCAACAATCTGGCCCGGGGGTTGGTGACCGTTGCGCGCATGGCAACACTGGCAGTCTGCGGATTGACTCGCGTGTCGCTGAAGGACAAGGTTCCGCTATGCTCGTAGTAGCTGCCATCTGCAAGTCTTATCCTTATTTCCTCCAGTTCTGATGATGCCATAGCATGCTGACGCTGCAGCGCAGCGTCTGTCTCCGGCAAAGAAAAATGAATGTGTACCGGATCGACCTGCAGCAGTGTTGTTAACAAGGCACCGGAAGAAACCAGATTTCCGACTGCAAGGGACTCCATTCCCGCTACACCACTTAAAGGTGATTCAACCCTGGTATAACGCAAATTCCGCTGGGCATCATCCAAAGCAACCCGGGCCCGCTCCAGCCGCGCTTCAGCACTTCCCCGATTGGCATCGGCCTGATCGCGGTCGCGTTCACTTACGGCGTTTTTTTCAAACAGCATCGAAATCCGATTCCACTCCCTGAGGGCCTGAGCATGGAAATTGTCAGCATCGGCCAGTTCTGCTTCCGCTGCGCGCACGCCCAACTGATAGGGTTCCGGATCGATGAGAAATAGAGATCGCCCCTCGAGGACAGTAGCACCTTCAGTGTAATTACGTTCCTTGATAATTCCTGCAATTCGGGAACGCACCTCTACCTCGCGCGACCCTCGTACCCGTCCGGCGTATTCACCGTAATAGGTCACCCCTTCCGGCTCAACAACAGTCACAGTCACCGGTGCCGGGGGACGCTCCTGCTGAACCTGGCCCTTCTGACCAGTATCACAAGCGGACAAGAACATAACAGCGAGCAGAGGGACTACCAGCTGGCAAACAAACGGTGAAACATTACGGAGTTTTCTCATGATCATTCTCCAGAAGCTGCAAACATTAATACAATTGATACAAGCATCTCGGAAGACACTATGGTTCCCGACAAACCGCTCATTTCATGAACTGATTAGAACTAATCTTCCGTAGATGCAATCTTATTCCCTCTCCCTGAGGGAGAGGGCCAGGGTGAGGGGGGCTTTCAGCCACCTTCTCCCCCAGGAGAAGGGTTCAGGCGGAAGATTGATGCTAATCAGTTTTCATGATTCCCCGGGTATAGATAGCAAAAATGGCATCGATCCGCTCACTGGCAGGTTGGGTTGAAAAGGGCGCATAATTCAACAAAGCAGCGCCATGCATCATGTCGGTGCAAACGTTCATCATGGCTTCCAGATCAATATCACGTACCTGGTATTCCCTTTTGATATCACGAAACAAGTCGAGCCAGCGTTCACGGCTTTCGAGTATACGCAAAAAATAAACGGAGCTGCTCTTATCCCGGAACTCGGCACGCTCCTGAATGAAGAGCTCAATGGTGTCCGGATGGTTTTCAAAATAATGAAGGTAAGCCAGCATAACGGCGCGCAAAGCCTGAAGAGGGTCCTGATGGATTACCCGCGCCTGCTCCACCTGCTCTTTGAGGAGATCCAGTTTCTGCTGTAAAACCGATGAGAAAAGGTTCTCCTTACTGGAAAAATAGCGATAAACCGTCCCTTTTCCGGCCTCTGCCAGCTCCGCTATAGCTTGTACATCGGCGGCCTGATAGCCGCGTTGTGAAAAGATTTTTGCGGCTGCCGTGAGAATTTCCTCCCGACGCTTTTCAACAGACTTGTGGACACGCTTTATTTTTTTAGCTTCTGTCATATATAAACCTTCCTACCAATAGGACGGACCAGTCAGTCCGAAGATAGGGCAAAAAAATCCGCCAGTCAAGGCGTTTTGTAACATAACAAGAACCTGTGAAAGTCTGTTGATGTCATTTACTGGAACGGGTTGGAGGCTTTTTATGGAAATCAATGATGTAACGATATTTGCGCTGCATCAACCAGCGATAGTCAGGTCTGGTCGAGGTGGCAATAATGACCATCCCCGGATATCTGTCGATACTATCTAAGATCGAAACATATTGCGGCACAACCCGATCTGACCTGGTTGGGGAGCTGTCCCTGCTCGCAAAAAGAGCATCAGCTTCGTCAAAAAAAAGAACTGTCCTCGTGCCTTCTGCCCGAGCAAGAAGTTTCTGGAGCTTTTTCTCCGTTTCGTTGATGTATTTACTGATCACTGCTGCCAGGTCAATCCGATAAAGAATCTGATCCGTCTCTTTAGCGATCATTTCTGCCGCAAGGGCTTTTCCGCTACCACTTTCACCAACAAACACACAGACGAACGCTTTGCCGGCAACAAAGTCCCGGCAGACACTTTTGAGGCCACTTAAAGTCGCAGGAGAATATGTTCTGTGCTTCCAATCTTCTTCGGGAACCAAGAGTTGCAGAACATCCTCAAACCCATCGATATGCAGAAGCTCTTTAATAATGATTTCCTCGACTTCCTACCTGAGATTAACTGTTTTTTTTCAACAGCAACATTCAGGACTAAAGCGGCGACGCTGTCAACATAAATGAACGCAGAACATCAAGAAGCTCAAGAGCTTACCTCTCAATCAGCATCTGCGCCGCATCAAAGAAAGTCTCCGACAGGGTCGGGTGAGGATGAATGGTCTTGCGCATATCCTCTGACAGGGCCGCCATCTCCATGGCCAGCACCCCTTCTGCAATCAGTTCCCCGGCTCCCGGACCGGCGACAGCAACCCCTAGAATACGGTCATTTTCAGGGTCAACAATCAGCTTGGTGATGCCGTCATCACGCCCCAGGGTCAGGCAACGCCCGTTGCCACGCCACGGCAGTTTGGCGGTCTTGATCTTGATTTTCTGTTCGCGCGCCTGGGTTTCGGTCAAGCCACACCAGGCGATCTCAGGATCGGTAAAGACGACAGCGGGAATTGCCCTTGGTTCGTACACCGCTGTACCGCCGGCAGCCACCTCGGCCGCGACATCAGCTTCAGCATAGGCCTTGTGGGCCAGCATCGGCTCACCGGCGATATCACCAATGGCAAAGATATGCGGCTCCGCCGTCCGCTGTTGGCCGTCGACCTCGATAAAACCTTTGTCGTTCTTTTTGATCCGGGTTTTGTCCAGTCCCAGCTGTTCAGTGTTGGGTTTACGCCCGATGGCGATCAGGACCTTGTCAAAACGCCGGTTAGTCGACTCTCCTTTTTTATCCTCCAGGGTGACCGCAACACCATTCTTCTGCTCTTTGATATCAACAACTTTGGTTCTGAGCAATATTTCTTCGAAGCTTTTCTCCAAACGACGCTTCAGCAGCGACACCAGATCCCGATCGCAACCGGGAAGCAGACCCTCGGTCATCTCCACGACGCTGACCTTGCTCCCCAACGCCGCATAAGCGCTACCAAGCTCGAGACCGATGTAGCCACCTCCGACCACCAGCAGCGATGTCGGCACATCAGCCAAATCAAGGGCGCCGGTCGAATCGATAATCCGTTGGCTGCCCGCTTCAACGCCGGGGAGCATGATCGGCCGCGACCCGGTCGCCAGGATCGCCTGAGAAAATTCTAGCTCGCTGGTTTTGCCGTCCGAATCAGTCACTTCCAGATGGTGAGCATCTTTGAATTGTGCCATCCCTCTAATGTAGGTCAGCTTCTGCTTCTCGACTTTTGCACCCAGGCCACCGGTAAGCTTTTCGACCACGTCATTTTTCCATGCGCGGACCCGGTCAACATCGATCTTCGGCCGGGAAAATGTAATGCCGATAGCCGCGGACTCCCGTGTTTCGGTAATCAACTTGGCCACATGCAGCAGAGCTTTAGAGGGGATACAGCCGCGATGCAGACAGACACCACCGGGATTCTCCTCGGGGTCGATCAGGGTCACGTAGAGCCCCAGTTCTGCGGCTCGAAAGGCGGCGGCATAACCACCGGGCCCGGCACCGATGACGACCAGATCCTTGCCAGGCACGTCTGGTTTTACGGTTGTTTTTGCTGTGGATGATTTTTGCTGTGCGGCGACTGATTCGGCCTCGTCTGTTTTTTGCTCCGGCATCGACTCTTCCTGCCGGATTGGCGCTGCGGACTGATCAGCATCAGCATCAGCATCAGCATCAGCATCAG
>SLDV01000123.1 GCA_007125165.1 Geobacteraceae bacterium
CTGTGGCTGACGGCAGCCGCGGCCAAGGGCAAGGTTACAGCCTGCAGCCGGGAAGCTTTTGGGTGCGTCGGCGGTGGTACCGGTATCGGCTTTGGTGATCAATATCCGAATTTTCCCGGCGGCACGGAAGGTTTCTGTCGTTTTCTTTCCTCCGGCAATGCCGGGCACCCCGAAGGAGAAGCAGTTGCCGATGGCCTGAAGGCTTTTGTCGATGAAAGTTTTATCGAAGAATACCTGCACGGGGAGCGTTATCTGAAAAACCCTGAAACGGTGCGTGATTTTATCGATGATTTGCCAATACGGGATATTCCGGCAAAGTATGTAGTTTATAAACCACTCGCGCAAGTCGACCTGCAACAGGAAACTCCCGTTGTTGTCGTCTTCTTCTGTAATCCCGACCAGTTTTCCGCCCTCGGCGTACTGGCCAACTACAGTTTTGACGGTAACGACAACGTCATTTTCCCTTTTGCCGCAGGCTGTCAGGCCGTTGGCCTTTACGCCTATGATGAAGAGGAAAAAGAACGCCCCAAAGCGGTAGCCGGCCTGATGGACCTTTCTGCGCGCCTTTATCTGCGCACCCATTTCGGAGAAAACGTGATGAGCATGTCAATCCCCTGGTCCATGTTTCAGATTATGGAGGAGGAGGTTGCCGGATCATTCCTTGAGCGCAACACCTGGAACAAGCTGCTACAGAGCAGAACGGCCTGAACGATCGGATCTTACTCGACTGGCTTGTACCAGACATTCATGCTCTCCAAACCCCCGGAAATCTGGGTATTCTGCACCAGGGTTCCGCCGTACCGATAGCCGCTTTTGGCAAACGTGATATTCATGCCAAACGAGGTAGCTCGTGCAATAGTGTAGCAGGTCTTGATCCGTGCCTGCGCCATCAGGGTTTCCAATTTGGCCAGCAGCAGATTCGCTAGTCCTTTTCCACGACAGGCAGGATCAGTTGCAAAGTCGGTCATTTCTGCATGGGAGCCAGCCTTGTCAACCTCGGCTGAGGCCAGAGCAATCAGCTCATCTTCCCTCCAGACACCGGCGTAGGTTACATTGTCAGCCATGGTCTCAGCCAGATAGTCCGGATCGTGGATCGGAAACGGATAACTGGAAAAAACGCGCCGATAGAGTTCGGCCATAGCCGGGCAGTCATCCGCCTGTGCCAATCGGCAGTAATTCCCTTCAGCATCCTGCAAACCGCTGAGAACAGGGGAGACGGCCTTGGCCTTGGCAGCATCCAGCACCTGAGCTACAACCTCCGCATCGGGATCACGTTGGCGCTCAGCCTGAGGATAGCTGGCCAGGAACAAGCCATCAATTTCGCCCTGATAAAATTTCGGCACCTGCGCCTCAACACTGTAACCTGCTTCCAGAAAGGGGTCTTTACTGGTCGCCGGAATCTTGGCAAACACCTTGGAATATTCGTACTGGTCGACCAGCTCATCGATGTACTCCAATACGCCCGGGGCGTCCTGACTATGCAACTTCATCAGGTAAACGCGATCATTATCCGGCCCGTGCTGGAGTATTGAGTTGCCGAACTTTTCAACACGATCAGCTTCCATCACGTCTCTCCATACGTTCGTTACCGGCCGGAGTCAAGCTGATCGTTTCATCATAATCACACAGCAATCGCTCAATTCCAGTTACGTTATTGCCCTCATCCCCATCTTCCAGCTTCAGTTGCAGATCACAGGTGCCGCACTGACGGTCACAGAATTTCGCCTTATAACTGTCCGGTTCTGCGTACGTCGTGATCACCCCTTCATAATTGCGCAGAACCACCTTGTTGGTTGACAGGGAGATCAGATAGTTCGGCGTCAGGGGTATCTTGCCACCCCCACCCGGCGCATCGATGACGTAGGTAGGAACCGAAAAACCGCTGGTATGACCGATCAGCCCTTCCATAATTTCAATGCCCTTGCCCACCGGAGTACGGAAATGGGACAGACCTTCAGACAAATCACACTGGTAGAGATAATAGGGACGAACGCGGTTCTCGACCAGCTTGTGCACCAGCGACTTCATAATCCGCACACAGTCGTTAACCCCAGCCAGCAGTACCGTCTGATTGCCCAGGGGAATTCCTGCATCAGCCAGCTTCCTGACCGCCTGCTTGGATGAGCTGGTGATTTCACGAGGATGATTGAAGTGGGTATTAAGCCAGATCGGGTGATGCTTTTTCAGCATGTCAATCAGATCGTCAGTTATCCGATAAGGAAGCACCACCGGCATCCGTGAGCCGATACGAATCACCTGTACATGCTTGATCTGGCGCAATTCAGTCAAAATCCAGTCGAGATACTGATCGGACAGCATGAGAGGATCTCCCCCGGAAAGAAGAACATCACGAACCTCCGTGGCGCCGCGGATATAATCCAATCCGGCCCGGATCTGATTACGATCGGGAATAGAATCCCTGTCGCCAACCTTGCGCTTGCGCGTGCAGTGACGGCAATACATGGAACAGACATTACTGACGTGAAAAAGTACCCGGTCGGGATAACGGTGGGTAATCCCCGGGGCCGGGCTGTCCTGATCTTCCGACAGCGGGTCACTCATATCGCACTTGTCGATTTCAAGTTCCTTGGGATCAGGAAATGCCTGACGGAAAATTGGATCATTGCGAAAATCCTTCGCGTCAATCAAAGACAGGTAGTAAGGGGTAACCGACAAGGGGAATTTGCGTAGTGTCAGCTCAACCTTTCGGCGCTCAATATCTTTCAGTTCAATCCCGAGCAGCTTTTCAAACGTAGAAACCCGGTTGATCGAATTGCGTAACTGCCAGTGCCAGTCAGTCCATTTGGATGCGGATGCATGTGCATTGTCAGTACTCAGATCCTTTGCGATTTTTTGTTGATTGCTCGAATAAATACTCATGATAACAGCCTTTATGCTCCTTTTTGAAGATTTCGTGTCAGTGCCCGGTCAATGGACAAAGCTCTGCGACCAGACCCAAAGAGAATTCAAAATAAACTGGAGGAATTTTTTAGTTGAAACAGTCAGCGCGCAACAAGTAAAGCCGTCACACGGCCAGCTAGAATGGCGCGGTGGATAGTATCAGGCGTGTGAAAAAAAATGATAAACATTTTATTAATAAAAAATCCCTCGCACGAAGATGTGTGCGAAATTATTTTGTTAAACAAACAATGTTGCATGGTAACAAATATGATCTTGTTTTTCAAGTTCTGATACTTATAGATCCGGTGCTGTAACTTCACATCACAATGTAAATTTACCCCCTCTCCCTCGAGAGAGAGAGGAGCAGGGCGAGAACAAGGGGAATACTTTGAGTATTTCAGACCCCCCTCATCCGACTTTGACGCCACCTTCTTCCACGGGAGAAGGGTTTCGGCGGAAGATCTGTGCCAATCATATAAAATAACCATTCACACAGACCGTGAGTCGTTGATAAACAAAACCCCCGAAAGCTGTCATAAGAGCCGTCGGGGGTCAGCATTGTATTAGCGGTGCAGAAGTGTGTTAGCGTGGCGCACGAACGGAGCGTGGCTTTGTTGCACCACCAGAACCGGCTTGAGGATTGTACGATTTCCCTGCTGGCGGACGGGAGCTGCGGCGCGGGCTCTTGGCCGGCTGACGACTTGATGGCGCTGCCCCACCGCCGCGCATAGGACGTCGCGAAGGTGAATCAACAGCCGAAGCAACCAGATTCAGCCCCGCCTCCTGTTCCTGCAGCGGAATCCGGCGTTGCAGCAGAGTTTCAATATCGTGCAACTGCTTGCGTTCTTCACTGCAGACAAAGGAAATAGCGCTGCCTGTGTGGCCGGCACGACCGGTGCGGCCAATCCGGTGGACATAATCTTCCGGCACATGAGGCATCTCATAGTTCACGACAAAGGGCAATTGCTCAATATCGAGACCACGCGCGGCAATGTCGGTAGCAACCAACACCCGTACCTTGCCCTGCTTGAAATCGGCCAACGCCTTGGTTCTGGCGCCCTGGCTCTTGTTGCCGTGGATCGCCGTGGTCGTAATACCATCCTTGTCAAGCTGGCTGGCCAGGCGGTTAGCACCATGTTTGGTGCGAGTAAAAACCAGCACCTGCTGCCAATTGCTACCGGAAATCAGATGGGAAAGCAGCGCGCGCTTGAGTCCCTTGTCAATCCGGTACATCACCTGATCGACCTGCTCGGCAGCGGTGTTACGCCGCGCCACTTCAATCATCTCCGGGGCTTTTAACAAGCCATCAGCCAGACGCTTGATGTCATTGGAAAAGGTTGCCGAAAACAGCATATTCTGGCGATTACGCGGCAGCAGGCCGAGAATTTTACGGATATCATGGATAAAGCCCATATCAAGCATGCGATCAGCTTCATCCAGTACCAGCATCTCAACCTGTGACAGGTCGATGGTTTTCTGACCGACATGATCCAGCAAACGACCCGGAGTGGCCACGACAATATCAACCCCTCTACGCAAGGCACTGATCTGGGGACGGATATTGACGCCACCAAAAATCACCGTCGAGCGTAACGGCAGATACTTTCCGTACAAACGGAAGCTCGCCTCAACCTGGGCTGCCAGCTCGCGGGTCGGGGTCAGAATCAGAGCACGAATCGCGCCACTGCGCTGAGGGGCTTTTTCACTCAAGCGTTGCAGCATCGGCAGGGCAAAACCAGCGGTTTTACCGGTTCCGGTCTGGGCGCCGGCAAGCAGATCGCCGCCTTGCAGGACCACCGGAATCGCCTTGGCCTGAATTGGTGAGGGTTGGCTGTAACCTGCTTCAGATACAGCACGGAGGAGTTCGGCCCGCAGACCGAGTTGTTCAAACGACATAAATATTTTTCTCCAAAAATGGAACCGGCCCATCCCTAGGCGATAAAACGTAAGGAACGGTCAACAGGCAGGAATCTCTTAATTGATGGTCTAAGGGGGAGATATGCGAGGGCGATACGCAAAAAACTAACCGATGGACACGAAATGGCGCCGACCGAAGGCGTCAATGATCAGACACCCTAGCAGATATCAAGGTGCCTGTCCACAACATTTACAAGAACTGCCACAAGATGGGGCGTCCCCACCTGCCTTAGCGCTCCATCCCGAAGTCTTCGTCGGTTAGAGTGGAAGCAAAGTGATCCATCGCTTCTTCAGCTTCACTCGGATCGGGAACTCTGGCCAGATGGATCAGTGCATCTCCCTCGTGAACCAGGGGAATCGCAAGCTGACCTATAATGATTCCGGTAAAGGGTGCGACGACCTTTTCCTGTTCATCTCCAAGGGGATCCCTCAGCACACCCAGCAGATCACCCTTTTTGACAAACCCTCCCAACTTAACCTCACGGGTGAATATACCACTCATATTTGCCCGCAGCCAACTGGTGCGGTCGGTAACTACAGGTTCAGGTGTCTTGTCCGCACGTCCGGGGGGCAACATACCAACATGACGCATGACCCTGATCAAGCCACGTATCCCAGTGCGAATGGCCACCTTATTAAAATAAAGAGCCTCTCCAGCCTCGTAAACCAGTACAGGCTTGCCCAGACTGGCCACCGCTTCGCGCAAAGAACCTTCACGCATTTCCGATGGCACGACTATTGGGGCTCCAAACGCCAGGGCCAGATCCACTGTCTGCTGATCTTCGAGACTGGCCCGTATCTGTGGCATATTGCTGCGGAAATTTGATCCCGTATGCAGATCAATCCCAAAGTCGCTCTGTTGTGCAACCTCCTCCATAAAAGTATGAGCCAAACGACCCGCTAGAGACCCTTTTGCCGTCCCAGGAAAAGAACGGTTAAGATCGCGCCGATCGGGAAGGTAGCGTGCCCGCTGGATAAAGCCGAAAGGGTTGACTACCGGCACAGCAATCAGCGTTCCACGAAGATTGGCCAAGACTTTACTTTTCAGAAGCTGGCGGATAATTTCAACGCCATTGATTTCATCACCATGCACCGCCGCGCTTACAAAAAGCACCGGCCCTGCACGCCGACCGTGGACAACCTGAACCGGCAACGTTATTTCACTGTGCGTATAAAGGCGTGCCACAGGTAGCTCGACGGTTTTACGAGAGCCCGGCTTGATTGCTTCCCCGCCCAGCTTAAAATCAGCGACCTTCATCCCTGCCCCCTGGTACGGGTGCGCCCCGGCTTCGCCTGCTTTTCAATAAACTGGTAGATCAGTGCGGCAACATCCTTGCCCGTTGCCTTTTCTATCCCTTCCAGGCCAGGAGAAGAATTCACCTCCATGACCACCGGCCCATGGTTGGAACGCAACAAATCGACCCCGGCAACATTCAGCCCCATGATACGAGCTGCCCGGACAGCTGTCATACGCTCTTCCGGGGTCAAGCGGGTCACACTGGATGTTCCGCCACGATGCAGATTGGAACGGAATTCTCCTTCCTTACTCTGGCGCTTCATTGCTGCGACAACCTTGTCGCCAATCACAAAACAGCGAATGTCAGCGCCTTGAGCCTCCTTGATGAATTCCTGCACCAGAATATTTGCTTTCAGACCACGGAAAGCCTCAATGACGCTTTCTGCGGCCTTATCTGTTTCGGCCAGGACAACACCGATCCCCTGCGTACCTTCCAGCAATTTGACCACCAGGGGTGCACCTCCAACCAGGTTGATCAGGTCTTTTGTATACAATGTCGAATGGGCAAAGCCGGTCACCGGCAAGCCGATTCCCTTACGCGCAAACAACTGCATACTGCGTAATTTATCGCGGGAACGAGTAATTGCTACCGACTCATTGATACTGAAGACATTCATCATCTCAAACTGGCGGACGACCGCCGTCCCGTAAAAGGTAATCGATGCGCCAATTCGCGGAACAACCGCATCAAAACCCTGCAACTCCTCACCCTTATAGTGAATTGTCGGACGCTGGCTGGCTATTGTCATATAACAACGTAACGGGTCGATGACCTGTACGACATGGTCGCGCTCTTCTCCAGCCTCAACCAGACGACGGGTAGAATACAATTTCGGGTTGCGCGACAAGACTGCAACTTTCATCACATCCTCCTTTCTTGATTTGTGATTTCAGCTATTCGCAAGAGCGATATTAGTATAGTATTTTTTGTCTATTGACAAACTTTTTTTGGCTATGTATATATTTTTTACAAATTTTACAGGAGGAGCCATAGTGCACTACAAGCAGATTGCAAAACACCTGGTCGATATCTATCAGGATCCCTTCGGGGGGAAGAATAATGGACGTTATCGCATCTCGATGAAACATCTGCGCCAGATCGCCGGTTGCAGAAGGGTTTTTCAGGAGGACCTGGCCCAAATCTCTAAAGAAATGTATCAGCTGGGCTACAGCATGATTGACATGGAGTCCTTTTGCGTGGTGATCAGCCACAAAACCTTTGTCCACTATCGCCGCTACAGCGATGGCACATCACAGCAGGATCCGGATGCCGGCAGAAAATCCAGCTGACATCTGGTGCGCATGACAATTTAATCGGCAACAACCTGTCCCTGAAAACCTTCAGGACACCATCCAAGGAGCAATAAATGAAAACAAAAACTTACTATTGGTTCATTGTACTACTAACCATCACGCTGCTGAGTGCCGGCTGTAGCGGTCCAAAACTCAAAGTGGAGCCGATACCTGTACCGGCAAATCCAACCGAGGAAGCCGGCAAACTTGAAGCTGACATCACCCGAGCCCGTCAGCAACAGGTTAACATTCTTTCGCCAACCTGGTTTGCAAGAGCAGAAGCCTCGCACAAAGAGGCGGCCAGACTCATTGCTGCAAAAGGTGAAATCGGACAGATCAGTAACCATCTGGCCCAGGGATACGCTGAGCTTGATAAAGCGCAGGAAATATCCAAGCTGGCGCGCACCGCTCTGCCTGAGGCCATCAGAAACCGTGATCTTGCCCGTACCGCCGGGGCTATGGCTTTCGAACGCGACTACGCTGCGCTGGAAAGCGATTTTATCAGTCTGACTCGAGCAATAGAAAACAACAATGTCAGCTTCGCACAACGCAATCAGAAAAGGGTGGCAGAGAGCTTTCGCACCATTGAAATTCGCGCCATCAAGGAAAACACCCTTGGTGATGTACGCAGGACCCTGACCCAGGCGGAAGCCGACAATGCGGCAAGACTGGCACCCGACCTGCTGACCAAAAGTCGCCAGGAACTGCAACAGGTAGAAGACTATATTGCCGCCAACCCCTATGCAACCGAAGAAATGCAGGAAATGGCCGGCAGAGCCCTGTTTAATGCCAATCGACTCTTACAACTGACTCGTCAGAGCGCTGAGTTCCAGCAGATGAGTCCAATTTCCATCAGTCTCTGGACCGAAAACCTTATTGCCGGGATTGCCGGAAATCTTGGCGCTCCGGATATGCGCGATCAACCCTTTGATACCCAAACAAGTAACGTCCTTGGGGCTGCAACAGCCCTGGTAGAAGACAGAAACTTCCTGTCCAAACAAAGCAGCAATCAAGCCCATGAGATAGCTGTATTAAATCTCAGACTGAGCGAAGAAGCAAAAAGGCTTGAGCAAACGGAAGCGACAAAAAGAACCGAACAGGAACGATTAGCCGCCGAGAAAAGAGCATCTGAGGAGAGGCTTGCAGCTGAACGGCGCTTTAACGAACGGTTTAACCAGGTACAGGCCATGTTCTCCGCAGATGAAGCCGAAAGCTACAGACAGGGACAACAGATGGTCATCCGCCTGCGCGGCATGAGCTTTCCTGTCGGACAGTCGCTGATCATGCCGGACAACTATCCGTTGCTGAGCAAGGTTCAAAATGCCATACGGACCTTTGAGGGAGCACAAATAACAATTGAAGGCCACACGGATTCAACCGGATCAGAAGAACTCAACCGTCACCTGTCGCAGAAGCGTGCCGAGGCCGTGCAGGACTACCTGCTGGCCAACCGGGTTATTTCTACGGAAAAAATCAATGCGGTTGGCTTCGGCCCCACCAGACCACTGGCACCCAATACCACGCCAGAAGGCAGAGCCCAGAACCGCAGGATTGACGTGATTATCACCCCCTGATC
>SLDV01000116.1 GCA_007125165.1 Geobacteraceae bacterium
AAGCCCTTCAAGCTGGTAGCCCTGCCCTGGCCGCAGGCATATTATGATCAAGGACAGCGCCTGCCGGCGACCTACGCCAACTTTCTGATCATCAACGGTGCGGTACTGGTGCCCTGCTATCGGGATGCTGCTGACCAGGCTGCCCTTGACATCATCGGCGGCTGTTTTTCTGATCGGGAGATCATCGGCATCGACTGCCTTCCCCTCATCAAGCAGCATGGTTCTCTGCATTGCGTTACCATGCAGTTGCCGGCCGGAGTCTTATCATGAAGAATTTACAGGTTGGTCTGGTACAGCATTCCTGTACCGCAGATCGAGATGACAACATTGCTCACAGCATTAAAGGTATCCGCGAGGCTGCTACCCGGGGCGCCAGACTGGTGGTGTTGCAGGAGCTGCATACCGGTCCCTATTTCTGTCAGACTGAAGATACCGGCAACTTCGACCTGGGCGAGACCATTCCCGGACCAGGCACAGAAACCTTTGGTCACCTGGCCCGGGAGCTGGAAATCGTTGTGGTCCTTTCGTTGTTTGAAAAACGCACTGCGGGGTTGTACCACAATACCGCTGTTGTCGTGGAAACCGATGGCAGCATTGCCGGTTGCTACCGCAAAATGCACATCCCCGACGACCCGGGCTACTACGAAAAATTCTATTTCACCCCCGGTGATCTTGGCTTTACGCCGATTGTCACCTCCGTCGGCACCCTTGGCGTGCTGGTCTGCTGGGATCAGTGGTATCCGGAAGCGGCGCGTCTGATGGCCCTGGCCGGCGCTGATCTGCTGATTTACCCCACTGCCATCGGTTTTGACCCGAACGATAGTGCTGAAGAGCAACAGCGCCAGCGCGACGCCTGGATCACCATCCAGCGCAGCCATGCCATCGCCAATGGCCTGCCGGTGATCGCTGTTAATCGTACTGGTTTCGAGCCTGATCCATCCGGCACAACGGCCGGCGCACAGTTCTGGGGCAACAGCTTCGTCGCCGGCTGCCAGGGAGAATTACTGGCTCAGGCATCAAGTGATACTGATGATGTGCTGTGCGTCACCCTTGATTTGCAACGCACTGAGCAGGTGCGGCGCATCTGGCCGTTCTTGCGCGACCGCCGTATTGATGCTTATGGTGACCTGACGAAAAGGTTTATTCGATAGCAGATATCTTTTAACCCGGGACAGGCAATCGTCCACTGAAAGCACGGAGAGCACCGACAAAATCAGGAGAATATGCAACTCATTGGACATCCTGTTTGATCAATGGAGGCTTTGCTGTAATGTTTTAATTTCCGTGTTATTCCGTGTTTTTCGTGGACCAAAAAGCCGATTTCAAGCTTAAACACGATCAACAACCAGCCGCCCCAGTCTTGGAGACGACCATGAACTTTGTCTGTATTTCCCCCCATTTCCCCCCCAACTTCGTTACCTTCTGGACACGCCTGGCAGCCGCCGGCATCCGTGTATTGGGCATTGCCGAGGAACCTTATCACCAACTCCCGCACGAATTGCAACAGGCGATGACCGAATACTATCGGGTCGAAAGTTTGGGCGATTACGCCCAGGTAATCCGTGCCTGCGGCTATTTTACCCATCGTTACGGCAAAATCGACCGCATCGAATCCCATAATGAGCACTGGCTTGAACTTGAGGCGGCACTGCGCACTGATTTCAACATCACCGGCATCAGGGCCGATGAAATTTTTGACATGAAGCTCAAGTCACGGATGAAAAAAGCCTTTAAAAAAGCACGCGTTACCACGGTTGATGGCGCCATCGTCAACAACCTGGCGGAGGGGCGTGAGTTTATCAGCAATTATGGCTATCCGGTGATTGTCAAGCCGGACAACGGCGTTGGCGCTGCCGGCACCTGGCGCCTTGACAGTGATGAGCAACTTGAACAGTTTTTTACGCATAAACCGACGGTTGACTACTTTATGGAGCCTTTTGTTACTGGTGGTATTGAAACCTTTGATGGTTTGGTCGACGGTGATGGCAAGGCGGTTTTCACATCGTCACTGGTATACGGTAGTGGTGTGATGGAGAGCGTCAACAACGAAGTTGACCTTTACTATCATATCCCTCGAACACTCCCCAAAGACATTGAAAAGGCGGGTCTGGCAACCCTTAAAGCCTTCGGTATCCGGGAGCGGTTTTTCCACATCGAATATTTTCGCACACCTCAGAACAAGCTTATCGGCCTGGAAATAAATGTCCGCCCTCCAGGTGGGTTGACTGTTGACATGTTCAACTATGCCAACGACATCGACATCTTCAGTGAATACGCCAACATTGTCCAGGGGCAAGCGTTCAGTGCCGAGATTTCACGAAAATACGTTTGTTTTTATGCCGGACGCAAACACGGCAAACCCTACAGCTACAGTGTTGATGATATTCTTGCACGTCACGGAGCGAACATTATCCATCATCAGTCCATCGATTCGATTTTCAGTGCGGCCATCGGCAATTATGGTTTTATTCTCAGAACCGCAACGATTGAGGAGGGACAGGCTATTGTTTCCGACATTCATCAACTGGACAACTGACACATGAGCGCCCATTTGTTGACGATTGAGAATTTTTTCTCCAGTGCCCTTAATGGCACCAGAAAAATCAGCATCCTGTTGCCACCCGGTTATGCAGCAGAGACAAAGCACAATTATCCGGTACTTTATGTTCACGATGCCCAGAATCTCTTTGACGATAGCGAGTCCTATTCCGGACAGGCGTGGCACCTTGATCGCATCGTCACTGATTTAATCAACACCGGACAGATTGAGCCGATCATTCTGGTAGCCATCGACCACGGCGGAATTGAACGACTGGCGGAGTTTGCCCATCAGGATCGCATCCATAAGGGACAGGATATTCGTGCCCTGGGCGACTGCTATGAGGCATTTCTGGCTGATGAGCTCAAACCCTGTATTGATCGCATATTTCATACCCGCCGTGCCGCACGGGCGAATGCGCTGATGGGTTCTTCCATGGGCGGACTGGTCAGCCTCAATATCGCCCTGCGCCGCAGCAGGCAATTTGGTGCTGTCGCTGCCCTCTCCCCGTCATGCTGGTGGAACCCGGCTGCATTGAAAGCCGACTTGCGACGTTATCAAAACGAATTGAGCGGACTAAAAATCTGGCTCGATATGGGTGGACATGAAGGGTGTTATGGTGATGAGGTCGAGGAGATTGCCGCACATATTGCTGAACTGAGCGGCAATGATGAGGATATGTTTCGCTACTGCCTCGACCCGGAAGCCGACCATTCAGAAGCGGCCTGGCGCGACCGGGTACATTTACCGCTGAAGTTTTTATTTGGCGTGAACAAGAAGTAATCAATCAGCCACCAGGTCACCAAGATAAACAGGGTATGGTTTTTTGTTGTTGCAACCCTCAGGTTTTGCCCTTCTTGGTGTTCTTGGAGCCTTGGTGGCTATAATTTTTTAAAGCCCTGCTCTGGATCTTAATGACTCCACCCGATCTGTCCGCTCCCAGGTGAAATCGGGCAATTCACGGCCAAAATGACCATAGGCAGCCGTCTGCCGGTAGATAGGACGCAACAGGTCGAGCTGCTGAATAATCGCTGCCGGGCGCATATCAAACTCGGCCCGGACAATTTCGGCAATACGATCTGAGGGGATTTTCCCGGTGCCGAAGGTATTGATCATCACCGAAACCGGCTCAGCCACACCAATAGCGTAGGCCAACTGGACTTCACATTTACGAGCCAGGCCTGCAGCAACCAGGTTTTTTGCCACGTAACGAGCCATATAGGAAGAGCTGCGATCAACCTTGCTCGGATCCTTGCCACTGAAGGCGCCACCGCCATGAGATCCCTGACCACCATAGGTATCGACAATAATCTTACGCCCGGTTAAACCACAGTCTCCCATCGGTCCACCAATGACAAAACGCCCGGTTGGATTGATCAGATAGCGGGTTTTACTGTCCAGCAGTTCCGCCGGGAGGTTCGGCTTGATGACTTCTTCGAGGATCGCCTCTTTGAGATCATCATAGGTCACGTCAGGTTCGTGCTGAGACGACAGAACCACCGTATCAATCCGCGTCGGTCTGTCATCAATGTACTGGATCGACACCTGCGACTTGCTGTCAGGACGCAAAAAGGGCAAACGGCCACTCTTGCGTGCTTCGGCCAACTTGCTGGTCAGGCGGTGGGCAAACATGATCGGCATCGGCATCAATTCCGGCGTTTCATCACAGGCAAACCCGAACATCAGCCCCTGATCACCGGCACCCTGCTCTTTGAACAGCCCCTCGCCTTCGGTCACTCCCTGGGCGATATCCGGTGACTGCTGATCAATAGAGGTCAACACAGCGCAGGTCTCGTAATCAAAACCCATGGAGGAATCGTTATAGCCGATCTCCTTAATGGTCTGCCGTACAATGGCCGGCAAATCAGCATAACCGGTCGTGGTAATTTCGCCGGCGATGATTGCCATGCCGGTGGTTACCATCGTCTCACAGGCAACCCGGGCCCTTGGATCCTGGGCGAGGATGGCGTCCAGAACAGCATCAGAAATCTGATCGGCAACCTTGTCCGGATGCCCTTCACTCACAGATTCAGAAGTAAACATAAAATCGGTCATGGCCATCGGTTTTATTCCTCCTGGTTGTTTATTTTTTTTGGCTGATCACGATATGGGGTTAATACTTTTCAGTCAACTTAATTTACCTTACGGTTATAACAAGGGTCGGTTAAAAAGGTCCGGCAGTAAAGTGCGCATTTCCTGGTCGATTGCTGCCGACACCTCCTTGCTGGTTGGAAGACTCAACAATTTTTCAATCAGGTCCTGCCCCTGCTTTCTGGAAACATTCCGCAACACGCGTTTGACCCGCGGGATACAGGACGGGTTCATCGACAGGCCATCCAGCCCCAGGCCGATCAGAACCAGGGTATAAAGAGGTTCGCCGGCCATTTCACCACAGATACAAACACTGATGCCGGCATCGTGAGCCGCATCACAAGTCATTTTCAGCGCCCGCAGTATCGCCGGATGAAAGGGGTCATAGAGATAGGCAACATGCTCGTTCCCCCGGTCGACGGCAAGAAAATATTGAATCAGATCGTTGGTGCCGATGGAAAAAAAATCGACTTCCTGCGCCAGGAAGGGAGCAATCATGACGGCAGACGGTGTTTCAATCATAATGCCAACGGGCAGATCAGGATTACAGGCTATTCCCTCGTGTTGCAATTCAGCGGCAACATCTACCAGTATCCGCTTGCAGGCGCGGATTTCGGCGACGCCGGTAATCATGGGAAACATAATCCGTACCGGCCCCTTCCCTGAGGCGCGCAGAATAGCGCGCAACTGCACACGGAAGAGGGTTTCCTCCTGCAGGGAAAAACGGATGGCGCGCAAACCCATGGCCGGGTTCACCTCATCTTCAAGGTTCAATGCCGGAACAAACTTGTCGCCACCGATGTCGAGGGTGCGGATCGTGACCGGCTGTCCCTCCATCCGCTCAAGAGCACTGCAATAGGCGCTGAACTGCTCTTCCTCGGATGGCGGTTGCTGCCGACCAAGGTACAAAAATTCGGTGCGGTAGAGACCGATCCCCTCTGCAGCATGCTTATGTGCAAGCTTGAACTCGCTTTCCATTTCAAGATTACCACACAGTGAAATCCGCACACCATCCGTGGTGACTGCCGTTAAATGTCGGTAATCTTCCAGTTCATGCTCAAGTTGCTCGTAATCTTTCTTGCGTTGTCGGTACTCACTGATCGTTTCTTGGGAAGGATTGAGGATAACGATACCACTCTCCCCATCAATAATAATCGTCTGGCGATCCTGGGTCAGAGCAGTAACGGTTTCAAGTCCGACAACCGCAGGAATATCCAGGGAACGGGCCAGAATGGCAGTATGTGATGTTCGCCCACCCCGATCGGTAAGAAAACCGAGCACCCGTGAGCGATCCATCTGCATGGTTTCTGTCGGCGACAGATCGTGAGCAACAATAATAGATTGCTTTTCGACCCTGCTGATCATCCGCTCCGAGGCACCGCAAAGTATTCGTAACAGCCGCTCACCGACGGCATCCACATCGGAACGACGTTCACGCAGGTACTCGTCTTCAATGTTGTCAAAAAGGCGACGCAGCTTTCTCAATACCTGGCGCAAAGCGCTTTCCGCATTACGTTGGGTACGAATGGCAGCTTCTGTTTCGCCAATCAGCATGTCATCTTCAAGGATCAGCATATGCGTATCGAGAATATACAGATGCTCGCGCAGATGGACCTGACCGGAAACCCGCTCCTTAATGCGATTCAATTGAGCCAGAGCCTCTGCTACTGCCTCACGAAAGCGCGCAACCTCTGCATCGATTTCGTCCGGCTCGATAGAAAACTCATAGACCGGATAACGCTGATCCAGCAGATTGACCTGACCGATAGCGATACCGGGTGAAACGCCGATACCAACCAGATAGGTATCTCTTGTTACATTATTCTTCGCCAAAACCACCCTCAATCAGCTTGCCTATTTCCTGCATTGCCTGCTCCTCGTCTGCACCGTCCGTTGCAACCAGAATTTCACTCCCTTTGGGTGCCGCAAGCAGAAGAATTCCCATAATGCTTTTACCGTTTACTTCGATATCTTCTTTGTGCAGGGTCACTTCAGAAGAAAAACGGCCGGCAGCCTTGACCAGTAATGCCGCTGCCCGGGCATGAAGCCCGAGGCGATTTACAATTGTAAATTTACGTTTCTGCATGTTCAGAATATCCCTAATAATTTAAAAACCCGGCCAGATCGGCCCAAAAAATTCCAAAAATAACAATGGTAAGACAGGTTAAAAATATCAACAGCAAGGTCGACAGCCCTTTACGCGCACCCAACCCCAAAATGACCATCGGAATCAGGGTCAACAGTCCCGGCCAGGTCGGCAAATGATGCTCCGCCAGGTGCGAAAAAACCAGAAAGGCACAGAGTCCGCCCAGGACAACTACTGCAGCCTCCTTGGTATGGATCGCCCAATCCGCCAGGTTGTGCTCCTGAATAAAATCTACTGACTGAATGCCATGACGATAACCATATTCAAAAAAAACAATCCTGAACCAGAAAGGGACCAGGTTATACAGCAGTAAGAAAATCAACGGCGCCCAGATAATTCCCTTGATCGCAAAGAACAAGGTGATTGCGGCAGCCAGCGGTCGCAAACCACCCCAGAACAGGGCATCACCGATTGCAGCATATGGAGCGGCAACGATCTCCTTGAAATCATCTATGTCGATACTGCGGTCCTCGCCGTGGGTAGCCCGTTCTTCTTCAAGTTTCAGCACGGCCCCCGCTACCAGTGGAGCCAGGTAGGGGTGGGTATTGAAATAACCGGCGTGACGTTTTGATGCTTCGCGTATTTTTTCTTCGGGGTAGAGTTTGCGTAAACCCGGCAACAGGGCAAAGAGAAATCCGAGACCCTGCATACGCTGGTAGTTCCAGCTTGCCTGCAGAAACAACAGCCGCAACCAGACGTGTAAACGGGTCTGCCAACCAAGCTTCATGGGTGTACCAGCCACATCAAAAGAAAAGCCATCCCGAAGGACGCACAGAACAAGGTAATGGAACGACTTACATTAACGGTGCCGAGAATAACCGCCACCCCCACCAGCGGTAATGCCAGTTGCAGAAAGCTTGCGGAATGGGAAAATACTCTCGTCAGCAACGGCCAGGCCGGAGGAATCAGCAGCAGGCCGACAGCTATAATGATCAGATAGGTCAACAAAGAAGAAGCGCCAAAACTTAAAATGCCGCGCAGATGGATCACTTGTGCCTGTCGCCACAGTCCCTGCTCAAGAGCTCGCTCAGTCTGAGCGGGAAGATGACCGTTGTAATTACGCGCCCGATGATCGAAATACTGGCCGACCTTCCCTACCGGCAAAGCAACGAGCAGACAAACCAACATCATCTCTATCGATATTGATTCCAACTGACGGCCAAGAGCAACACTCAGCACCGTAGCGGCAATGGCCACCTGAGTATCGTCCGGAGGAACTGCGGCACCGACAGGAAGCCGCGCCAGCCATAAGAGTTCTACCATCACTCCGATCTGCAGACCAATCAGGGGCTCTCCCAGAAAGATACCGGTCAATGGGGCCGCAACGATAGGGCGCGAAATAAGAATCTGCAAAATCGCAATTCGATCAAGGCCACATAGCAGCGCCAACGCCGCGCCGATAATCAGCTCAAGCCACATCAGTCCGGCTCCCTGATTTCCGGAATCAGCTTGCGCCAGGATCGTTCTGTATCGGCGGGTATACAACGTGCGGTGATTTTGATTCCAGCCTGATCTAGAGACTCAAGGTCTTTAAGATCAGGCAGATCGAGGAAGACGGTGCAACTGAAACGCTCTTTGCCGTTATCGGCATGCAGGTTGCCCAGATTGAGCTGCTGGTATCCCAGGCCAAGACGGTAGGCACGCAGGGCCTCGGCCGGCGTTCCGAACAACAGGAGAATTCGATAATCATCAAGGGCATCGGTGAGCAACAGGCGCACCATATCATCCACAGTACCGATTTCAACCCGCATCCTGCTCGGTACCGAAGCCTTCATCATCAGTCTTTTCAGCGGGTTAGCGGCGACAATATCGCTAGCTACAACAATGCAATTTGCCTGCACGTGGGGCACCCAGGCTTCCAGAACCTGTCCGTGTATCAAACGATTGTCAATGCGGGTCAATACCAGATTCATATTCTCTTCACTCGTCAATCATCTGGACCGTCATTATTCAGCGCAACAGCTCAAGTGGACGGATAATCGATGTCCGGGCATATTCCGCCAATTGAGCTGCAAGGTCTTCAAAGTCACAGGTCACGCGCAAACTTGCACATTTCAGCAGCATGGGAAGGTTGACTCCTGTGACAATGTCAACATTGCCCTCTTCAAGCAGTTCAGCGCTGATATTGGTGGGTGTTCCACCGAACAGGTCGGTCAAAATCAGGACACCATCACCATCGGAACCGGCCTCGTTAAAGGCATCAAATATCCGGTTACGGGCCTCATCAACGGAGGTTTCAGGCTCAATATTGACGGCAATAACGGCATCCAGGGGGCCAAGGATCATCTCTGCAGCCCGACATAATTCTGCTGCCATATGCGAATGGGTTACAACGACTACGCCGATCATCTGCTATCCTTTGGCAACATCCCGATGACTGATCTGAACAACCACGTCAGTCACAGGAAAATGGTGATAAAGGTCTTCCACGATCGACACACTGCGATGGCGCCCGCCGGTGCAACCAATACCAATAGTCAGATAACTTTTTCCTTCCTTGCGATAGTGAGGCAGAAGAAAGATCAGGAGAGTGTCAAGATGACTGCGAAAATCACGACACTCCGGTTGTGACAGAACGTAATCGCGCACCTGTGCATTAAGGCCGGTCAGAGGCTGAAGTTCCGGAATGTAGTGCGGATTTGGTAAAAAACGTACATCAAAAACCAGATCAGCTGCCGGAGGCAGGCCATAACGATATCCGAAGGATTCCAGATTGACAATCAACCGCGGTGGAGATTCTGTGCCGATACATTCGAGAACCAGCTCACGCAACTGACGGACATTCAGATTACTGCTGTCAACAACTTTGGTCGCTGCGTCACGCAGCAACTTGAGTTGCCGTCGTTCCTTTTCTATTCCTTCTTGTACTGTTCCCACTGTGGCCAGGGGATGTGCGCGCCGAGTCTCCGAGTAACGGCGTAACAGCTCATCATCATCCGCTTCAAAAAAAAGAATGTCGACCTGGTGACCAGCGGATCTGAGCTGTTCGAATATGCCGGCATGATCGGTGAGAAAGGTACGATTACGCACATCGATAACGACCGCTATGTCAGTATGCTGACATAATTCCTGTCTGGCTCGCTGCATGAAATCGGGAAGCATGACCAGGGGCAGATTATCAACAACAAAATAGCCCTGATCTTCCAGCGCTCTGGCGGCTGTCGATTTGCCGGATCCGGACAGGCCGGTGATAATAACAAGACGGTGACTCATTCAAGATTCTCGCCGATGATGGTATGGGCGTGCAGATAAGCTGCCTCAGCCATACGTTTTTCCAACATATCCTGAAATTCGCGGGCACTGTGATAACCCATTTCCTTGAGGAGCTGGTTGCGCGCCGCCACCTCGACAATAGTACCAATGTTGCGTCCTGGTGCGACCGGTATGCGCACATAAGGGAGGTCAACACCATGTAATTGATAGGTGGTTTCGTCGAGCCCATGTCGATCGTATTCCTTGTCATCCTCCCACTTGACAAGTTCAACGACAAGGTCAATTTTTTTACGTTCGCGGATCGACGACACGCCGAACAGATGCTTGATATTGAGAATACCCAGGCCGCGAATCTCCATGTGGTAATGAAGCAGATCCATCCCTTCACCGAAAATTACGGAGGGTAATTTAAAACGGATTTTAATGACATCATCTGCAACCAGACGATATCCACGCAATACCAGTTCCAGAGCACATTCGCTTTTGCCGATACCACTTTTACCCTGAATCAAGACACCGATGCCGAGGACATCAACCAGAACCCCGTGCAGTGTGGATGTCGGTAGTAAACGTTCTTCCAGAAAGCGGGTCAACAAAGAGATAAAGTCAGAGCTGAGCAGACGGGTGCGTAGCAACGGCGTGCCGGAAGAGTCAGCCTGTCTGATGAGATAATCGGGCACTGTTTGGTTTTTCGTGACAATCAGGCAACAGACTTTCTGCTGACACAGATTGCCAATCCGCTGATCTGCTTCAGACGCAGACATTGAGGCTAAATAGCTCAGTTCGGTAGACCCCAGCACCTGGATGCGATCGGGATGCAAACTGCTATGAAAGCCTGCCAAGGCCAGACCCGGTTTCTGGATACGCGGCAACGAGACGGTGTTTTCCATACCGACCCCTCCCGCCAGAAGCTCCAGATTGAGACCAGCTTCCTTTTCTTCCAGAATTTCCCGAATACTCAGTGTTGGCATAACAGTAATACCTGATCTGACGCTTTAGCGGCGGTACCAGTTGCGTCAACCGGCACAACACATCGGGTCGCCGCTAAGAGCCACTCTCATGGGCAAGAATAATCTGATAGATGGCCGTAGCGTCTGCAGCCGCGAGCAACTGTTTGCGCATGTCGGAATCTTTAAGCAGTTTGGAAATCCGGGCCAGGGTTTTCAAGTGAACACCGACAGCCCCCTCCGGAGCAATCAGAAGGAAAAATAACTGCGCCAGTTGTCCATCCATCGATTCAAAATCAACCCCCTTGCTGCTCCGGGCAAATACCAGTTGCAATGAGGACAAACCTGCAATCTTCCCGTGAGGAATGGCAACACCGTCGCCAATACCGGTACTGCCAAGTTTTTCTCGTTCGCAAAGAACATCCAGAACCCTGCTACGATCAAGTTCCGGCACCAGGTTGACCAGAGCATCAGTCAACTCCTCTAAAGCCCCTCTTTTATCTGTCGCTTGCAATTCAGCAATAACTGCCTGCGGGTTCAACAGTTCTGAAATCTTCATAAATCCAATCTTTTCCAGTCAGATAAAGAGACGGGGCCGTAGCCTTATGCCTCAAGCCCCGGTTGTTTTTTATTTTCCGTGAGGAACAATCAGTCCGTAATTTCCGTCTTTGCGCCGATAGACAACATTCATTTCTTCAGAACGGTCATCGGTGAACACGAGAAAATCTTTCTCCAACAGATCCATCTGCATCACCGCTTCTTCAACCGACATGGGTTTGATAAAGAAAGATTTGCTGCGAATGATTTCCGGGGCATCCTTTCCTTCATCAAAGCTGGGAGCAGAAAAAACCGTCTTTTCAATGCGCCGCTGTACTCCTTCACTGCCCTTGTGGTTTTTGAGTTTTTCTTTATAGCGCTTCAGTTGCCGCTCGATTTTATCCACCATCAGATCGATAGCGGCATACATATCTTCCTTTTCTTCGGCACTTTTCATGGTAAGCCCCTTGGCTACCATCGTCACTTCTGCGCGCTGATTGATCTTTTTTTGTACTGACAGCACAACCTGCGCATCAATGGGTTCATCGATATACTTTTTCACCCGAGCCAGTTTTTCCTCCACATAGTCCCGCAAGGGTTCACTGCTTTCCATGTGTCTGAAAGTCACGGCAACTTGCATAAAAAACCTCCTTGTTGCAGAGAGCTCATTTTTGAGTCTCAATATTTTCCTTCATTATAGCGCAAACACAAGGTTTGCGCTGAAACATCCCGAGATGTACGCCCTCAATCTGGTCAGAACAGGCGCTTGCGTTCTGTCGATGACCCTATGCCGAGCATTTCACGATACTTGGTCACTGTCCGTCGTGCAATGTTGATGTCCTGTTTTTTGAGCAGGTCAACAATCTTCTGATCGGACAGAGGTTTTTTCGGACTTTCGGCAGCAATAATATCCTTGATCCTGTTCTTGACACTTTCAGAGGCAACGGCATCGCCATCGCTGGTGTTGATGCTGCTATTGAAAAAATATTTAAGCTCGAACAGTCCCTGCGGCGTCTGAACATACTTGTTCGTCGTCACCCGACTGACGGTTGATTCGTGCATCTGGATGTCTTCGGCGACATCGCGCAACACCATCGGCTTGAGATGCTCTATGCCGCGCTCAAAAAAATCCCGCTGAAACTTCACGATACTCTGGGTCACCTTGTAAATAGTCCGTTGCCGCTGATGGATGCTTTTAATCAACCAGACGGCACTACGCATCTTGTCCTGGATGTAATCGCCCGTCTGCTTGTCAACCCCTTTTGACTCCATCAGGGCGTTACGATAGAAGGAGCTGATGCGCAGGTTTGGCAGCCCGTCATCATTCTGGGTGACAACGTATTCATCCCCGATTTTGTGAACGTAAATATCAGGAATGATATAGTGGGGGTCTTCCTCGTTGTAGGCACTCCCGGGGCGCGGATCAAGGTTCGAAATCAGCTTGACCGTCGCTAGAATCTCCTCCATCGGTAATTTCAAAGCTCTGGCAATCTGGGAATACTTGCGCGCTTCTATCTCATTGATAAAATCGCGCAGCAGAACCGCCTCCAGAGAGTCGGAGAGGTTCAGGCGTTCAAGCTGCAACAGCAGGCATTCCTGCAGATGACGGCAGGCAACCCCGGCCGGATCAAAGTTCTGTACGCGCTTCAATGCCGCTTCATAAACAGACACATCTTCATCAGCAGCGGCTGCCAATTCCTCGATGGAACCCTGGAGGTAGCCGGCATCATCCAGGTTTCCGATAATCTCCACGGCAGCAACATGTTCGCGTTCAGGGGTGGAAGACAATCCCAATTGCCACAGCAGATGATCGCTCAGCCGCCGCGGCTGAGTCATCAGACTCTCGTAGGACGGACGGTCCTCCTGTTCCTCATAGTTGTCACGGGCATCATTACTACTGCTGCTGAGGCTGTATCCTTCAAGATAGGTCTGCCAGTCGATATCGGTGACGCCATCCAGGTCACCGGACAGCTCCTCTTCCGGCGATTTTTCCTTAACCGGTGTGAAGTCGTCTTCTACCAGTGTCCGGGCCTCCTCATCTTTTTCCTCCTGGACATCGACACCTTCTTCAAGGATCGGGTTTTCCGACAATTCCTGGGTAATAGCGTCTACCAACTCCTGTCGTGATAACTGGAGCAGCTTGATCGCCTGTTGCAACTGAGGGGTCATCACCAGTTGCTGGCTAAGCTTTACCTGTAGTCGAAGATCTAACGCCATGTTTCCTTTGTATTCCAAACCTGGTGGTTTTGCAATGATCTCATACCGGAGCAGGCATCAGCAAAATCAGAGTTTAAATTTGTCACCGAGATAAATCTCCCTGGCCACCGGACTGGCGGAAATTTCGTCCGGTGTGCCGGACTCCAGAACCTCTCCTTGATTCAGAATATAACCACGGTCACAAACGCCAAGGGTTTCACGCACATTATGGTCTGATATCATAATCCCGATACCACGTTGCCTTAATTCGGAAATGATATTCTGGATATCGATAACAGCAATGGGGTCAATGCCGGCAAAGGGTTCGTCCAACAACAAGAAAGCCGGCTCAAGCACCAGTGACCTGGCAATTTCAACCCTTCTGCGTTCGCCACCGGAGAGCGCATACCCTTTGGAATGACGGATATGCGCGATATTCAGATCAGCCAACAAATGATCCAGCCGTTGCTGTTGCTCAGCTCTGCTCATATCGAGGGTTTCAATGATCGCCAGCAGGTTTTCGGCAACGGTCAGTTTACGAAATACCGAGGCCTCCTGGGGCAGATAGGAAATCCCCGAACGGGCCCGCTGGTACATAGGCATATTGGTCAATTCCAATTGATCAAGAAAGATCTGTCCTTGATCCGGGGCGGCCAGCCCGACAACCATGTAGAAACTGGTTGTTTTACCCGCCCCATTGGGCCCCAGCAAACCGACGACCTCTCCGGAACTGACCTCCAGGTCAACCCCGGCAACAACCTCGCGTCCGGCATAAGCCTTATGTAGTCCAACTGCCTTCAATGTGCGCTTCACGGTGTCCCCGACTTTTTTTCAGGGAGGATCACGGCACGAACCCGCCCTGAGTCATTACTCCTGACAAGACTGCGATTCTGACCGATAAAGAGGGTTATCTCATCCCCGCTGATGCGGTTATCCCCCTGTACCACTTCGGCGTTGCCGGAGAGGATCAGGGTATCTTCATCTCGATCGAGAACCGCGCGATCACCTCGCGCATTACGAAGCGGATCTTCTATCCGCACAGCTCCGTCAGCCTCGATCCGGCGCACGTCATTCTGCCCATCGAAGATTACCGTCAACCGGTCGGTATAAAGGGTCATTTCACCCTGCTCAGCTACCACATCGCCGATAAACACCGATTTTTGCTGTTCCTGGAAAACTTCAAGCGTATGCGAAGTTATTTCCAGAGGCTGGTCGCGGTCTGTTTCAGCAAAGAATTCGATCGCCGGAGCATTTGTCGCACCAAAAAAAATCAGGAGCAACATTAATTTAAAAATAAGATCAGTTCTCACCCCGCGTCTCCTTTATCTGCAGTGGCTGCAACAACATCTTGACATCCTCATTTACAATCAGAACACCATTCTCAAGGTCGATCAAAAGACCAACACCGGTTAATTCCATCCGCGGTGCGAGATAATGAATTGGTGCAGTCGTCGTCAACTCACGGCGCTGTTCGTCATAACGCAGGGATTCTGTTGTCAACTGTTCTCCACCTCCAGCGGTAACAACAACATTTCCCCACACATCCACCTGTCGGATGTCTTCCTGTAATTCTCCTTGGTCAGCCGTGAGAGTTAAATCACCAAAGGATCCGGCATCATAAAAAACCAGTTGCACCGGAGTCAGGCGGACCAGATTAGCGCTGCGCAGATACTCGGCCCGATCAGACGAGAGAGTCCAGCGTTTTTTTCCGTCCTGTGTCTCCGTGTAATGAAGATGATCAAGGGCGAGATCAATATCCTGTGGCAGGGTCTCTAGAATATCCTGTACCGGCAACTGTTGAACATGACGCCATATGGCCACACCGAGCAGGATGACCGCCACCAGGATAGCTGTCGCCAGAACCCGACGCACATTCAACATCTCTTCGCCATTACTTCATTATGACACACAGGCCTGCTCACGTGGAAAAATAACGTGCTGTCTGTTCTTGCCAGTAACCGCCGGCCTGCAACAACAGATCGCAGATCTCCCTGACGGCACCGCGACCACCGGCACGCCTGGTGACATAATCAACCCGCTCCAGCAACTGCGGTACGGCATCGGCGACGGTGGCGCTGAACCCGACACGACTTAATATCGGCAGATCAATCAGATCGTCTCCAACATATGCGACTTGATAATCCTCCAGCCCGTTCTGCTGGAGAATTTCCAGGTAGGGCTCAAGCTTGACCTTTGCCCCCTGGTAGAGGATCTCTACCCCCAACTCTTGTGCCCGGCGGCTCACCACCGCTGATGAACGTCCGGTAATAATCCCGACTTTAAGTCCGGCTCGCTGTAGCATTTTGAGTCCGTGTCCGTCCTTGACATCAAACGCCTTGAGTTCATTTCCATGCTGATCGTAAATAATACGACCATCGGTCATTACACCGTCAACATCAAGCAACAGCAATCTGATAGCTGCAAGTTTCTCGTTCACTACAACACTCCGGATTTGAGCAGATCGTGAAGATGAATAATACCGACAGGAATTCGGCCTTGTTCATCTTCAAAAACAAATAGTGACGTAATGGCGTGTTGTTCCATGATCTGTAACGCCTTGGCGGCCAGGTTACGCCGCAAGATACGCTTAGGCGATGTCGACATGGCCTCGGAAATCGGCAACTGCAGTGTATCAAGCCCACGCTCCATCATCCGGCGCAAATCACCATCGGTGAAAACCCCCAGCAGCGCTCCCTCGTTATCAACAACTCCGGTGACTCCAAGCTTTTTACTGGTTATTTCGAACAGAGCATCGCGCAGCAGGGTATCCGGCGACACCAGTGGAATATCGGCGCCTTTGTGCATCAGGTCATCAACCCGCAACAACAGCTTTTTGCCCAGCGCTCCACCGGGATGAAACATGGCAAAATCTTCCGGTTTGAAACCACGTTCATTGAGCAGCACTACTGCCAGGGCGTCGCCCATCGCCAGCGTTGCGGTGGTACTGGCCGTAGGTGCCAACCCCAGCGGACAAGCTTCCTCGGCGACACTGATATCAAGATGGACATCTCCGGCCATACCTAAAGTGCTGGTCGGTCGTCCTGACATGGCGATCAGAGGCAGTCCCATCCGTTTGATAACCGGCAGAATGCGGCATATTTCTTCAGTTTCTCCGGAGTAAGATACGGCAATAACCACGTCACCGCGGGAAAGCATACCGAGATCACCATGAATTCCTTCTGCCGGATGAAGAAAAAACGTTGGAGTTCCCGTCGAAGCCATGGTCGCGGCAATCTTGTGACAGATCAGCCCCGACTTTCCCATGCCCGTGACAACAACCTTCCCCTTGCAGGCAAGAAGAATTTCTATCGCCTTGACGAAACTGTCGTCCAGGCGCGCCTCTAAGGCACGGACCGCATCTGCCTCAATCTGTAATACCCGTTGAGCTATATCCAGCATCTATACTTCACCTTGAGCCAGAGATTCTTTGACTAATTCGTCGATGGCCAACATCTGTTTCAACATCGTCTCCACGTGTGCTAAGGGCAGAGAATTAGCGCCATCACAAAGGGCCCGATCAGGGTCTTCGTGAACTTCCCAAAACAGCCCGTCAATACCGGTGGCAACCGCAGCACGCGACAAAGCCCCAACAAACTGACGTTGACCGCCGGATGATCCTCCTGCGCCGCCCGGCAACTGTACTGAGTGTGTTGCATCGAAAATCACCGGATAGCCCAATTGACGCATGATCACCAGGGCACGCATGTCGGTAACCAGGTTATTGTAACCAAAGGTCGCACCCCGCTCGGTGAGCAGAATCCGGCAATTGCCGGTAGAGACGACCTTATTGACGCCGTGTTCCATGTCCCAGGGGGCAAGGAATTGCCCCTTTTTGATATTGATCGGTTTGCCCGTTTGCCCTGCGGCCACCAGCAGATCGGTCTGGCGACACAAAAAAGCCGGAATCTGCAATACATCAAGAACTTCAGCAGCGGCCGCAATCTGGGTAATATCGTGAATGTCGGAGAGAACCGGCAGGTCAAATTCTCTTTTGACCCGTTCCAGAACGCGCAAACCAGGCTCCACCCCCAACCCCCGAAAAGACGTGACCGAAGTCCGGTTGGCCTTATCATAGGAGGCCTTGAACACCAGCTCACAGCCAAGTCGTGAGGTAATTTCTTTTAAACCTGCGGCGATGCGCAAGGTGAGCTCTTCATCTTCGATCGCACAAGGACCGGCAATGAGAACCAATCGTTTGTTGCCACCAAATGTCGTGCTGCCAACCTTTACCTGCTGCATGCTGTTACTCCTGCCGGGCTTTCAAGCAGGCACCGATAAAAGACTCAAACAAGGGGTGTGGTGCCATGGGCCGCGACTTGAACTCCGGGTGAAACTGACAACCCAGAAACCAGGGGTGATCTTTGAGTTCGACAATCTCAACCAGGTTCGACTCTGGATTGATGCCCGAACAGGTCAGGCCGCAACCTTTGAGTTTTTCCAGATAGTTATTATTGAATTCAAAACGGTGGCGATGGCGCTCAGATATCTGTTCAACACCATAGATGCGTCGCGCCAGGGTCTCTTTCTCCAACACACAGGGGTAGGCTCCGAGGCGCATTGTTCCTCCCTTGCCTTTGATTTTTTTCTGCTCTTCCATGATGTGAATAACCGGATTTGCCGCTTGCTCATGAAATTCGGAAGAATGTGCGTCGTCAATCTTGCAGACATGTCGGGAAAATTCAACCACCGCCATCTGCATCCCCAGGCAGATGCCGAAGAAAGGAACCTCGTTAGTTCGGGCGTAGTTGATCGCCGCAATTTTTCCTTCACTACCACGTTCGCCAAAACCGCCTGGCACAAGAATGCCGTCGACATCGGCAAAAATGCCGTTAATGCCGTGACGCTCAAGGGCCTCGGAATCGACATATTTCAGATTGACCCGACAATCATTGGCGATACCACCGTGTATCAAGGCTTCAGCCAGAGATTTATAGCTCTCTGTCAGATCGACATATTTGCCGACAATGGCAATGGTTATATTTTCAGAAGGATGTTTGACGCGCTCAACAATCCGCTCCCAGTCGGACAGGTCAGGTGACTTTGTCCAGATATTCAGGTAGTTGATAATTCGCTCATCCAGACCCTCAGCATGAAATATCGTCGGAACCTCGTAAATGGTTTCAACATCCCTGGCGGTAATAACCGCTTCTTCCGGCACGTTGCAGAAGAGGGCAATCTTGGCCTTCATGTCACGGGGAATTTCGCGGTCACAGCGACACAGCAGGATATCCGGCTGAATACCTATCTCGCGCAGATCTTTGACACTGTGCTGGGTCGGCTTGGTTTTCAATTCTCCAGCACTGGCTATGTAAGGAACCAGGGTCAGGTGGATATAGAGAACGTTTTCGCGCCCCCGATCCACCCGGAACTGGCGAATGGCTTCAAGAAAAGGCAGAGATTCAATATCGCCAACCGTACCACCGACCTCAACGATGGCCAGGTCGACCCCCTTGGCGTTATCGAGGATTTTCTGCTTGATTTCATTGGTGATGTGAGGAATCACCTGCACGGTACCGCCAAGGTAGTCTCCGCGACGCTCCTTGCGGATGACAGAGTCATAAACCTGACCGGTCGTGAAGTTTGATTTGCGTGACAGGGTGGCCGTGGTGTAGCGCTCGTAGTGACCCAGATCAAGGTCGGTCTCAGCACCATCGTCAGTGACAAACACCTCACCGTGCTGAAATGGGCTCATGGTGCCCGGATCAACGTTGATATAGGGATCCATCTTCTGCATCGAAACCTTTAGGCCCCGTGCCTCCATCAGCGCACCAATAGAAGCGGCCGACAACCCTTTACCAAGAGAAGAAACAACGCCGCCAGTCACAAATATGAATTTTGTCTTCATCTGTATTTATCGTCCCTGTTCTTTGATCCAGTTAGCCGTACCCAAAAGCGTGATTCTACACTCAAACGAGGCCGAAAGAAACCCTGAACTGAAAAAATGAAAACCCTCGAAAGGGGGAGATAACCGCCTGTTCTAGCGGCTTTTTTTCTGCTTCATCAAAAACTCGACACGTTCCAGGTCGGCCGGCGTGTCAACCCCGTGACTGTCCCATAGGGTCTCGGCGACATACAGGCGGATACCACGTTCAAGGGCGCGCAATTGCTCCAGGCGTTCAAACTTTTCGAGGGGGGTTTCCGGCCAACCAGGATAATCAAGAAGTAATGACCGACGATAAACATAAAGACCGATGTGGCGCCACAAGTCAAGCTGGGGCAAGTGAACGCCCAGCTCCTCTTCACTCAGATCTCGCGGCCAGGGGATGGGGGCACGGGAAAAATAAAGAGCAAATCCGGCGATATCCCTGACGACCTTGACCACATTCGGGTTACGAAAATCTTCGACCCGGGTCAAGCGGGCAGCGAGAGTCCCCATCTGAATATCAGCAGAGTCAAGAAGCGGTTGTACGGCCTGATCAATCATCTGCGGGTGGATCATCGGCTCATCCCCCTGAACGTTGACGATCAACTCAGCGTCAAGAGTAGCGGCGACTTCCGCCAGACGATCGGTACCCGTCGGGTGATCATTTCGTGTCAGCATCGCTTCGCCGCCGAAACCCTGTACAGTCTCAAGAATACGCTGGTCGTCAGTTGCAACTATAACCCGGTCGACCAGTTCCGCCGCTGCCACACGCTCACAGACATGCTGTATCATGGGCCGCCCCAGGAGCAGGGCCAAGGGTTTGCCCGGAAATCGCGTTGAATGATAACGGGCCGGAATAACGGCTGTTACTTTTTTCATGAGGTTACAATCCCTGGGTACAATTCACTCTGGATCCCCGACAGCAGCACTCGAGGATGACAACATTTGACGATATGGCGAATAGATATCAATAAATTATTCGCCAGGGGTCTTATAGAGTCTGGCGATCCGTTTTGACAATGAATAAATCTGTTTGAATTTGTCGGTAATTTCAAACTCGAGCTGCAACAGTTTCAGCCGTTCCGCTTCACTTGCTGCCATGCTCTCCACCTGCCGACGAAATGCGCTTTCAACAGTCTCGTTCACTTCTCTACGCAAACTCAAGACGTCCTGAGCCAGACTTTGATCGTTTTCATTGACAGTGCGCACTGCCAGATCGAGGGACATACAGATATGGGTATGAAGACGCCCGAGAATATCAATTATCTGGGAGCCTGCCCGCAGAGGTATCTGCGCCATCTTAAAACCCGTTTCCACCAGCTCGGATTCGATAATATCACCGACACGTTCCAGCGTATCGGCGGCCTGACTCAGAACATAATATTCATGAGCCTGCTCAGCAGTCAGTTCCTTTTTGCCGAGCATGGACAGATAACTGATAATCTCGGCGTGGAGCAGATCAACCGCATCATCCCGCTTCTGCAAGTCACGAAACAGCCTGTTATCAAGCTTCTTCAGCGCAGGCCAGATGGCTTGCGTCATCTGTAAAACCTCCTGTCCGAGATGACCAACCTCCATGCGTACCAGGTTCAATGCCGCCGCCGGCGTATCCAGCAGGCGCTTGTCCAGATATTTGGGCACAATAATCGGGGGCTTTTGCGGCTCTAGCTGTTCCGGTACCAGAATCATGACCAGACGCGCAAAAAACGGAGCAAAACCGATAAACACCAGTGTATTGACAACATTGAACAAGGTGTTGGCATTGGCGATTTGACGCGGTGCTTCTGCTGCCAGACGATCAATCCCCTGCAGATGGGCATACTGGGGAGACAAAGACACGGTCAAGGTTGCCAATTGATCGATAAAACCGATCCACAACAATACTCCGGCGACATTGAACATGACGTGCACAGCGGCGGCTCGCAGCGCCACCCGTGGCTTACCGATGGTTGCCAGCATGGCGGTAACGCAGGTGCCAATATTAGCGCCCAGTGCCAGCGCAATTCCGGCCGGCAACGAAATAAACCCCTGACTTGCCAGGATGATTACCAGACCGGCGGTCGCGGCCGAGGATTGAATCAGCGCGGTGAAGAGTGCTCCAATCAGCAGGCCGACAAGGGGATGTTCCATCTGCACCATCCACTCAAGAAAAGGTGGGTAGGTGCGCAAAGGAATCATGGCATCGGTCATAATCCCCATGCCGAAGAAGATCAGACCCAGGCCAAGAAACATTCCACCATAATATTTGGACTGTTCCTGGCGGGAGAATGTCTGCATGGCAAAACCGCCGGCGACCAGAAACAGTGCATATTCCGAAACGTTGAAAGCGATGACTTGCGCAGTGAAGGTAGAGCCGATATTGGCGCCCATGATGATGCCAACGGACTGACCCAGGGTCATGACTCCGGAACTGACAAAGCCAACCACCAGAACAGTTGTCACTGATGAAGACTGCAGCATGGCAGTGCACATGGCACCCACCGCAGCACCATTGAAGCGATTTGTTGTGAAGCGCTCTAAAAAGCTCTGTAATCGCGAACCGGCGGCCGCCTTCAGTGCCTCAGTCAAGCGGTCAAGGCCCAATAGAAACAGGGCCAGCCCGCCAAAGAGCCCCATCAACATGATTCCCCACGCGAACTTTTGTGCTTCAGGCACACCGATACCGGCTACTGCCGGAGCGGTAGCAAGTATCAGTATAAACATGCAGATGACTGTCAGGGTTCGGGCTATCATCATCACTTACAGGGCTTGAGCACGTTGAGGGTGTTCTTTTATTGTTCCGCTGCGTCAACATCCTGATCATAGGAGCAGGCACATGAGGGCCCTGCCCTAGCCCCCCACAGAGAACCACACCTGCAACAAAAGTTCAGATATTTATCAATCGACGCAATATCACTACAGAATAATAACAGAGAAGTGGGTTCAGACGATAAATGATTGTGAATCACTTAGCTGATTTATTGCGCAGACGGGGAACAACGCCCTGGGCTATAGCCAGCAGAGCGGTCAGCAGCACACAAACAATGGCGAACAGGTCACCGAAGCGTGTGTAAAAAGTTGACTCGGCACCAAGTCCGACAGGGCCGGTCATCTGCAATGTTTCAAAGATTGGTCCGGATTGCGTAACTTTTCCGCTCGGCGCAATCAGTGCAGATATCCCGGTGTTGGCAGAACGGGCGATCCAGATGCGGTTTTCGATAGCACGAAAACGCGCCATGGCCAAATGCTGATAAGGAGCAGAGGAGCGCCCGAACCAGGCGTCATTGGTCACATTGACCAGCAGGTCAGCCCCGAGGTGGACATGCTCTCTGGCCAGATAGGGAAATATCACCTCATAACAGACCAGCACCCCGAGTTTGTGCTCCCCCAGCGGAAGGGGCGAAATCGTTCCCGGACTGAAGTCCCCTACTCCAACCACCAGCTTATCTATAAAAGAGAGGAGTTTGCCCAGCGGCACATACTCCCCAAAAGGCACGAGATGAACCTTGTCGGAGCGCCCGCGGCTGACCCCGTCGGTGTCAATTAGAAATGCGCTGTTGAGATAACGATAATCTCCGGATGATCCGAGCTCGTAGGCCGGGCTGCCGACCAGAAGTGGTACCCCGGCCTGTTCTGGCAATTCATGAACCCGGTCGGACAATTCCGAGGGGTCCTGCAGGAAAAAGGGCGTTGCCGCCTCAGGCCAGATAAATAGATCGGGAGCGTCTTTTAGTGCCTGCCGCGACAGGGCCAAATAACGCTCAACAGTTGCCTGTTGCAGGGCCGGATCCCACTTTTGGGACTGATCAAAATTGCCCTGAATCAACGCTACCTGCAGCTGTTCAGGGCGCTCATCAACAACCTGTACAGAACGCCAGACTCCATAACCGAAATGGCTGCTCAGAAGCAAAGCCACTCCAATCACTGCCCAGCGGGTAAAGGGTTGCCTGGGTTGCTGAATCAGTTGCGCGACCAGGACGTTGACCGCAATCAGCATCAGGCCGACCCCGTAAACGCCGGTAACATCAGCGCTCTGAATAGCCGGACTGAAATTCTGCTGGGAATAACCGATCAGGGCCCAGGGAAAACCGGTCAACAGCCAACCGCGGAAGAATTCAGAGGCCACCCAGATAATCGGCAGACTGAGCAGAACGGGGATGCCAAGTCGCTGTTTTACGCGCCAGGCAAGCCAGGTTGCTGTTGCGAAAAACAGTGCAAGATAGGCAACCAGAAGCAGATAGGCTACCAGAGATGAAAAAGGGTCAAGACCGCCAAAGGTGGTCATGACAATGTTGAGCCAATACAGCACCACGGCAAAAAAGGTGAAGCCGGCCCAGAAACCACTGGCGAAGGGGCGCCTGTCCATAACCAGAAGCAGTGGAACCAACGCCACCCAGGCCAGCGGATAAAAATCAGGTCGGGGAAACGACAATGCCAGCAGCCACCCGGAAAAAGCCGCTATCAGCAGAGTTTTGTCAATCCGCAGCATCACCATCCGACTCTGCTCGCAACGGGAAAATGCGGATCTGTTGAATCGCGCGCTGGTCCCCTTTCTCTATTAACATGTCAAACTGGCCAACACGGACCTTTTCTCCCATCGCCGGTACCCGGCCAAACTGTTCAATCACGTAACCACCGACGGTATCGAACTTCTCCCGTGCCACCTCGACATCAAAATATTCCTCGAACTCTTCAATATTCAGGCGCCCGTTCACCACGACCGTTCCGTCCGGATCTTCGCTCAACCAGTCTTCCTCCAGATCGTACTCATCCTGGATATCACCGACGATCTCCTCGAGAAGATCCTCGATGGTTACCAGACCGGCCGTGCCACCATATTCGTCGATAACAATAGCAATATGCACGCGGGTTTCACGAAATTCGCGCAACAGAACGCTGACCTGTTTCGATTCGGGCACCAGAAACGGCTGCCGCAACACCTTTTCAAGGGGAACCTTATCCAGGGGCTGGCCCCAATAATGAAGTAGATCCTTGGCGTAGACCAGGCCGATAATATTATCGATATTCCCCTTGTAAACCGGGATCCGTGTGTGTCCGGACTGCAGAATCGCCTCGAGCACATGGGTCAACGGCGAAGCGGCATCAACGCAGACCATGTCGGTGCGCGGAACCATGATTTCACGTAGGTAGGTTTCGTCCAGTTCGAGGATTGACTGGAGCATATCACCTTCTTCCTCATCAATAATACCAAGCTGCTCCGATTCATCGATGAGAAGTTGCAGCTCGCCTTCACTGGTAGCCTGCGGTCGGCTGTGCAGCCGGTTCAGCAGACGCCTTAGCAACCCCTGCTGTTCCCTTTCCTGGTCATTGTCCACCTTGTTCAGTTGCTCCTTTTCTACAGATTTTCAGGTTCAAGGCGTAAGTGCTCATTGCTCCGCCGCCAGAGGAAGTTCCTCTATCAGCCGGGAAAAAATTTCCCGCTCACGCTTTTCCATCTCTACAGCCTGCTTTACTGTTCCGCGCTCATGGTCGTAGCCGAGCAGATGCAGGATGCCATGGACCAGCAGAAACCAGAGTTCGTGTTCGAAGGGAATTTCAGCCGCTGCTGCATCAGCGGCGGCACGCTCTGCTGAAATCACCACATCGCCAAGCAGGTACGGTTGAACCCCTGCTCCCTGCCCTTCCTGCATGGCGAATGAAATCACATTGGTCGGCCGGTCGCGCTGCAGATAGTCCCGATTGATACGCCGGATACCTTCATTGTCGAGAATCAGAATCGACAACTCAGCGTCAGACTTCCCGCAGATATCTAAGATCCGCTGAGCTACTCTGCGTAGCGGCCGTTTGAGAACCCGGTACCGGCGTTGGCGGTTTTCGATCTGAATTCGCATTGTTGGCCTTGACCTTTTCTCGCGTAGCAGCGGCATCGCTGCCATCACTTTTGTTTTTGACTATATGGACCGGCTCCGGATAGTCGACCCGATGGTGGAACGAACTTGACAGGACGCGGGTAAAGCTTCTGGCAATTTCATTCAAATCTTTCAAGGTCAGATCACACTCATTGAGCTGCCCGTCGATAAAGATGTTATTGATCAGTTTTTTCACCATCCCCTGAATGCGCGCCGGAGTGGGATCGGCCAGGGTACGGCTGGCCGCCTCGACGGCATCTGCCAGCATGATCAGAGCCGCTTCCCTGGTTTGCGGCTTGGGGCCATGGTAACGATAGTCGCGCTCATTGATCTGTTGTACTCCCGGATCAGCAAGGGTTTTGGCGCGATCATAAAAAAACTTGATCAAGGCGGTACCGTGATGTTGCTGAATGATATCAATCAATTCCGATCCGAGCTTGTTCTCCCGCGCCAGATCAACCCCGTCCTTGACATGGGAGGTCAGGATCAGGGCACTCATAGAGGGTGCCAGTTTGTCGTGCTTATTCCTCTGCCCGCCCGTATTTTCGATAAAGTAAAGGGGTTTGCGTATTTTTCCGATGTCGTGATAATAGGCCGCCACGCGCGCCAGCAGGGGGTTGGCACGAATCGACTCAGCCGCTGACTCGGCGAGGTTGCCGACCAGAATCGAGTGATGGTAGGTTCCCGGCGCCTGAATCATCAGTTGGCGCAAAACCGGCGCATTCATATTGGCCAGTTCCAGCAGCTTGATATCGGTTGTATATTTGAACAGCGACTCAACCAGGGGGATGGTACCGTTAACAATGATCGCACTGATCATCCCTCCGGCAAAACCGAATCCAAGACGATACAACAACTGCATATCGGCAGCACGTCCGGTCAGCAGATGCAGACCGATCAGCATGGCGACGTTGGCCAGGCCGAGCCACAGACCGGCACGATAGAGGGTTGTTCGCTGCTGACATTGGCGAACTCCGTGAGCTCCGACAATACTGCCGACCAAAGCATAAAGGGCCACCAGAAGGTTATTACCGAACAGCACTCCTGCCAGAACGGCACTGGCAACAGCGACAATGAAAGCGGTTTCGGAATTGAGCACAATTCGTACCAGCATCGCTGCCAGGGCAAAAGGAATAGCATAATGGTAGGTCGCCGCATCGATTGACGTCAGAACCGTCCCCATGCCGGCAGAAACGAAGATCGATACCTTGATCAGAAGAAAGTGGGCGATAAGGACCGCTCCCAGAAACATCAGGTCACGTCGATCGGGATTGAACTTGCTGATGTTTCCCTGGGCGAAGACAAAACCAGCGAAGATCAGCAACAGAATACAGATGAGCAGGCCGGCAGCGGTCTGAAGTGAGTGGCTGCTTCGCCCCGACTCCCGCAACGCCTGGAGCTTGGCAATCTGGTCGGCGGTGATCCGCTCCCCCTCCCTGACCACCATTTCCCCTTTCTTGATCTGAAAAAAAACCGGCGTCACCTGACTTCCTGCTATCAACCGACGGTGCTCTGTTTCCTGCTGATCAAACTCCAGATTGGGACGCAACTGCTGCTGTACCAGCTTCAACAGAACCTGTTGCTGGGCAGTATTCAGGGCAGCAATACGTGCCAGATGTCGTTCTGCAGCGTGAAAAGCTTCGTTAAGCCCGATGGCGCGATCAAACCATTGATCCGTCGGCGCCCGCTCACGCTCACCTTCCATCACCACCATTCCTTGTCGCCGAGCTTCCTGAAAGTTCTGCATGCTGGCAACAATTGGACGATCAAACAAAGGGGTCAGCAGATCACGAATCTGGTGCACCATATCCATGTCAAGGGGAAGGCTTAAGAGCGGCCCATAGTCATCATCGGTAAGGGGCACGCCAAAATCTGCTTCCAGGCGCGGCAGAAGATCTTCAAATGAGTATAGCTCTGTCTCACCCAGACGGTGGGACAAAAACACCAGGCCCCGTTCAAGCCTTTCGACTGCCCGCGATCCGACAGTCGGATCGAAACGATAGACCAACGGCACATCACGAGCAGCGGATTCGCGTTTGGCACGAGTCAGCTCCACATCTTCAACCAGCAGGTCACGCGGAGACTTGATATCTCTGGGAGCAATGTCTCCGGGCATGTAGGATGCCGGGATTAAGCCCCCTTTAGGAGCGATAATAACAGCCAGAAGCAGCGCAACGCCGAGGAGTACCCATTTTCGCAACTGTACCGTACTACTCCAGAAACGACTTTTGTGCCAGTTTTTGAGGCGACTGCGCCCCACATTTTTCTGTTTTTTATCTTTGGTCATGAATCCTCTAGGTCAAATCAGGCGAGGGCGTTTTGACAGGGCTGGACTGGGAAATGTCAGTCTTTGAAGGGGTTTTCTCATCGCTACGCTGATAGGCCTGTACGATCGCCTGAACAATTGGATGACGCACAACATCAAGATCACTGAACCAGGTGAAAGCGATATCCGGGACATCGTGCAGCACCTCGACGGCATTGAGCAGACCTGATCCGGTTCCGCGTGGCAGATCAACCTGGGTCACATCACCGGTAATCACCGCCTGGCTGCCGAAGCCGATCCGGGTCAAAAACATTTTCATCTGTTCTGATGTTGTGTTCTGGGCCTCATCCAATATAACAAAGGCATCATTAAGAGTACGCCCGCGCATAAAGGCCAGTGGAGCCACCTCGACCACACCGGTATCGACCAGGCCTCGGGCCTTTTCAAGATCAATCATATCATAAAGAGCATCATAAAGCGGCCGCAGGTAGGGATTCACTTTCTCCGCCAGATCCCCCGGCAGAAAACCCAGCTTCTCTCCAGCCTCAACTGCCGGACGGACAAGCATGATACGGCTGACCTCTTTGCGCATCAGAGCGGCAACCCCCATGGCCATAGCCAGATAGGTTTTGCCGGTTCCTGCCGGACCAATGCCGAAAACAATCGTTTTGCTGCGGATCTGATCAATATAGCTTTTTTGCGCCAGACTTTTGGGGGTAATCAGTTTGTTGCGGGCCGAAACAAATACGGTATCGTAAAAAATGTCGCGCAGATTGGTTGAAGAGTCGGTTGACAGAATGCGAATGGCGTAATCGATGTCGGCAGGATACAGAGGCATCTCATCACGCAACAGCGCACAGAGTTCCTCCAACACTCGGTAGCCAACCTGTACCTGCGCAGGATCACCGGACAGTTGCAGCGCTGTCCCCTGACTTCCCAAGCGAATCCCCAACTTCTTTTCTATCAGCTTCAGGTTCTGATTCTGCTGGCCGAACAGTTGGGCCGCCAACGCAGCATTGCCGACATCAAAAGACTTGCGGGGGTTCATATGCAACATATCGATAGATAGAAAGTTTGAGTAATCACGGCGGAAATCTAGCACCAAACGATTCATCAATGCAAGAGGCACATCCTTAAGATGACGTCATTCCCCTCTAACCTGTCTCATGATATAATTCTATTTTATTAAATGATTAGCACCAATCTTCCGCTTGAACCCTTCTCCTGAGGGAGAAGGTGGCTGAAAGCCGGATGAGAGGGCTTTGGATGGTCAAATCTCCCCCCTCACCCTGGTCCTCTCCCTCAGGGAGAGGGGATAAGATTGCATCCACGGAAGATTAGTTCTAATCCGGCTTTATTATTGCTGTGGCGGTTAAATATTGAAATGGGGCGCGATTCATCGTGCCCGATTGTCAAAACAGGTCCACAAAACAGGGCGCGATGAATCGCGCCCCGACACCAACGCAGGATTCAGATATTTATACACCGGGTCAGTATGTCAGACACTAAGGGCGAAAAGTGGATCCAGTTTATTCTATTTACAACGACGAAAAAAACAGCTCTTCAGCTATTGAAACACTGCTGAAACAACTGAATGTAACCCGCCGGATGATCGGACTGTACCCGACCGATCATCCGCAGATTCGCACCAGTATCAGCCGGACACTGACTATCCTTAATCGGTTGTGGGATGAAAACCGGCTACTGACTCTGGGCATTACACCGACGACAATTTTCGTTAATAATCGTCGTATCGAACAGCAGGATCCGATTTACAGGGAATTTGCCCGTTTTTTTTTCCACGCCGGCGTCGCTTCTATCAGTTTTCACAAAGGCCTTGACGCACAGGAACTGATCCGCTTTCATCGACTTCTCCAAAACAAGGATGAGTCTGCCCTCCAGGAAGAATCCTTAGTCGCACTGCTGGAAGAAGAGAAAATTTTTAATATCAGCGTCCAGATAATCGATTATGCAGCTTTCCGTGAAAAATCAGTGGATCCGGCAACCGGACAGAATGCGGACGACAGCCTCTGGGAAGATTTTCTCCACAGGTTACAGGAAGGGGTCCTGGAGACGACCGGCTATCTCAACTCCGATCATCAGGAGGAGGTTGCTGAACTCTTCAGACGTAAACTCTCCGGCACACCCACCGAGCAGGAGCAGGCCGCAGAAGGCAGCAGACACCTGTTGTCTTTTGGTTATTCCGGTCGGCAATCGGCCATCTCTTTACAAAATTATGACAAAAAGCTCAACATGCTGCTGGAAAAGCTCGCACCAGAAACAAGGAATGACTTTCTCTACAAGGGGCTGAAGCGTCTCGAAGACCATGAACAGTCAAGCCTGCAATTAGCATTGAAACGCATTTCTCCAGGATTTCTTGAAGGAATGCTGGCACATTCGACCAGACTCAACAGTGCTCTTTCTCCGCGCCTGCTCAATCTGATCAACACTCTGTCTAGCGATAGCAATCCGGAAATAACTCCTACTGCCAAAAGTTTTTCCGCCGAGGAAACCCGCACCCGGATAGATGTCCTGTTTCAAGAAGAACAGGAAGATATCTATATGCCTGCCGGCTATCAGCAGGCCCTCCGTACAGCGATCAGCACCAGTGTGTCGGGAACTCTGTCAGTAGAAGACCGGGATGCGCTGAACGAACTACTCAACAATCAATCTGTTGAGGAACACACGGCACGGATCATTTATGAACGCCTGCAAACACGCCCCAACGCCCAACTGGCAGTGACATTTCAGAATCATCTGCTTGATTTCTCACGCATGTTTCTCGAAGCAGGTAATTATGTCGCCCTGCACTCTGCTTATCAGCACTGGACCCGGTTTGTCAGCCAGAGCGGGAGCCCCATCGAACTGCTGGCGGAAAAACTGGTTGCCTACCACACCCAGGCATCATTCATGGCCGAGGTCCTTGACGGATTTGATCTCTGGGAAGCTGACAGACACCAGGAAATAATCGACTATATCGTCCTGGTCGGCAGCCCTTATTGCGAACCGATCGTCGAACGACTGGGACTGGCACGTCACTACACAGAACGCAGGCGCTGGATTGATCTGCTAACCCGAATCAGTGGAAATGCCCAGCAGATAATGATCACCTTCCTTGGCGATGAGCGTTGGTATCTGGTACGTAATCTGGTCATGGTTCTTGGCGCCGAGCCAACTCCAGCGGTTCTTAAGGCGATACAACCCCTGTACCAGCACCCCCATCCCCAGGTCCGAACAGAAGCAATCCGTCTTCTTTTTTCCTGTAATCCGGCCACCGCCAATCGCCTGTTACTGGCAGAGCTGAATTGTCGTGATGAGGAGGCCTGTCTCGCGGCGATAGGCATTGCGCATTTAAGCCGTGACCCGGAGGTATTGACATTCCTGCACCGGCAACTTGAGAAAGAGCCGAACAGCGATGGTGAGTTGACTCGCTTAAGAGCCGTTATTAACACCCTGTGCCGACGTGGAGAAAAGGAAAGCCTTGTGATCATGCGGCGAGCCCTCAACCGCAGCGGCTTGCTGATTCATCGACGCACCCGTCAATTGCAGCACGATATCATTTCCGCTCTTGCCGACTTCAAACACTCTGCTGCCGACAAACTGCTGCAAGAATTGTCGACAGGAAAATTCCGCCGCGATGTTGCTGCAGTCATAGCCAAACGCCAGGAGTCGCTATGAGTCTGAGAGATAAAGACAGACTGGAGAAGCTGCTACGCCTGCTGACCACGGCTGCCGCCAACGCAACCCTGTACAACCTCGAGCATCTGCAGGTACTGCGACTGAACAAACAAGCGATGGTGGAGCTGCAGGCGCTCTTTTGTAAGAATGACGAAATCAACCTAAAAATGATCGACAACTTGCTGATCTACAACAATCAACCCGTGCCGGAAACTCCACCGGCCAGACGTTTCATCGACGCGCTTAAAAGGAATGGCATTAATTTTCTGCGCATCACCGCGGGAATCTACAACGAGGAGCTGCTGGGACTCATCAATATCCTCAGCAAAAGCGCAGATCGGCCGGTGGCCATCAACAGTAGCGAACATCTGTATTTTGGCCAGTTGGAAGTACGACGGCGGGTGCAAGGAAGTTTGTTCCCGGGATGGGAATTACAGCAGATTGCGGCTCAAGAGGCCGATCATCTGCTGGAAATATACGACGCTGTTCGCGCCGGCGAGAACCTCGACCTGACCGCAGTTCACCATATTGTCGACGGTTTTATCGCTTCTTTTCATCACCAGAAGGACGCTTTTATGGCCTTCGCTCCATTACGCTCCATGGACGAATATACCTACACCCATTCCACCAATATCTGCATCCTCAACATCGCCCAGGCACAAAGCCTCGGCATTGAAGGCAAACTGCTGACCGATATCGGCCTGGCAGCCATGCTCCACGATGTCGGGAAAATGTTTGTTCCCCATGACATTCTCGCCAAAGCGGGGCAACTCAGTGAAACCGAATGGCACATCATGCAGCAGCACCCGGTTCTCGGTGCCGACTATCTGCTTAAGACTCCAGGTGTTCCGCGCCTGGCCGTCGTCACCGCCTACGAACATCACATGCGTTACGACGGCACCGGATACCCACGCTCTGAGCATCCCTGGACCCAGCATCTCTGTTCTCACATGACCGCCATTTCCGATGCCTACGATGCCATGCGCACCCACCGGGCTTATGATGAGGCCATGGATCTCGACCAGATTACGACCATCATGCTCAACCTCGCCGGAACCAAGCTGCATCCTCAGTTGACCCGTAATTTCATCGCCATGCTGCGCCGCCTTGAATCACCAGATCAACCCCCTGATACCTGCTGACTCCCGGCTGCTACCATCAATGCGACAGATAGCAGTTTCTAGTTGACAGCACCCATTAGAGTAAACTTATAATAATGGGCGCCCGAGGTTATCAAATGAACACTGCTGATCAGCAAAAAATAAATGAAAACAGAGGCCTGTCCAATTTTGTTCATGAGTTGAACGTGTTCCGGCGACAGATTGCTCTCTACCCCCCGGCACATCCAAAGACTCTGGCCGGAGCCGGAAAGATTCTGGCGGAGCTCGCAAAGCTCGGCAAGTACGGCGACTGTATCAGTCTTGGCGTCACCCCTGACAGCCTTATTTTCAAAGACAAGTTCCTGGACCTAGACAATCCGAGCTGCCGCGATCTTGCAACTTTTTTCTCAAAGCTGGATATTGCCGTTGTCAGTTTCTACCAGAACCTGAGCACAGAGGAACTGATTGAATTTTGGCGATTACTCTCCAGCAGAATCAGTGGTCGACAGTCAACAGCTCTTGAGCTGGCCCTCAAAGAGCACCAGATCATTCATATCCGTCTCCAGGTCACGGACTATAGCGCTTTCACCAGTGCAGCTCCTGGCTCTGCGCCATCGGCAGCAAAAGCCGATATATGGAAAGAGTTTGTGCAAACCTTGATGCCCGGCAACGATAGCGCGATTGCCGACGTTGCCGATAATCATGCCGACCAGTTGGCGCAGATGTTGAATAATGCGGTCACGGACGGCATAGACTGCACAGCCATGACTGGAAAACTGGTTAGCCGCCTTCTTGAACAATGCCGGGGATCTGTCAACGGCATCGGGGGACAACTCTACGAATTCAGCAAAAAGCTCAAGCCGAGCATCCGCCAGAGATTCCATGAAGATACCCTGCGGACCCTTGAGCAACAGCCCCACGCCGCCGGTGAAATTATTTCAGGCCTGCCCGCTGATTTTATCAGCGAGGCCCTGCTCTCACATAGTGGCAAAGAGAAACAACTATCAAACCGTCTTACCGATCTGCTCAGCACCTTTGCCGCGAACACCCCTGAAAAAGGTCGTCAGCGAATTATTCAACCTGAGCGCACCAGTGTTGCACAGCAGCAATCACATATTGAGCTGCTGCTGCTGGAAGACCAGCACAATGAATACCTGCCTGATAATTACCAGCAGACATTACAGAAAATTCTTACCGGACAAATCCGGGGCAGCCTGCCGGAAAATCTCGCCCAAAAATATCGAAACAGTCTGGCCGAACAGATGGTAGAACACCAGTGCTGCGAGATTATCTTCGACCTGCTGGAAACAGACACCAACACTGAAACAGAAGGCGTCCTGCAAAGCAACCTGGCTGATCTTTCCCGGTTTTTTCTTGACACCGGAGATTTCCAGGCCCTGCAAAAGACATTGTCACGCTGGCTGTCCTTCACAAACAGCGGCCGATCAAAAACAAATATACTGACTGAAAAACTCTTCAGTTCGCAGCTCCAACCCTCTTTTATTGCAGATGTGTTGAATTCTGTTCCGATATGGCACAACGAAAAACTTGCGGAGATATCTGATTACCTGACTGAAGTCGGGGAGCCTTATGTGGAACCGCTGGTCGAACGCCTCGGTGGAGAAACGGATAAGAATCTGCGTAAAATCTGGATGACACTGCTGCTCGAACTTGGCAGCTCGGCTCACCCTGCTATCCTGGCGGCTCTGGATGATGGGCGCTGGTATCTGGTTCGCAACCTGCTGGTTATCATGGAGCAGCAGAAGGGAAAAATACCACCAAAGACCCTTCTGAAGTTATGTGATCACCCTCACCCTGAAGTCCGCTGCGAAGCATTGCGTTTTCTGTTCCGTGTCAATCCTTCCGCGGCCAATCGACTGCTGACAGCAGAGCTGGAAAACGCAGACCCGCAGACCCTCAAAGTCATGATTCCTCTGGCTGTGTTGAGCAGTAATGACAGAATCTTTAACCAGTTAAACAGGCTGCTCGAAACAGAACCGCTAACCGCGGAAAACCTGGAGATCAAACTGGTCGTTCTGGCAAGCCTGTCGACAGCACCACATCCCGACTGCCTGTTATCTGTCATGCGCCTGGTTGCCAGAAAAGAATTTTTTCTCAACCGTCTGCGCAAACGGATAAAATCGGCGGCTACGGACACGCTGAGAGCCTATCCGCGCAAGCAGGTCATTGCCTTGTTGCGCCACATGGAAGACAAACAAAGAACAACCATCCAGGACACCTTGTCCTCACAGCCTTTATCAGCATCGAGGCAATCACAATGAAACCGATCACAGAATCTCCGGCACAGCAGTTTGTCCGCAGCCTTACTACCGCCCTGGCGACCATTCGCCTCTATGACGCCAATCATCCGCAGGTAGTGAATCTGTGCCGTCAGGCGATGGATCAGCTACGTCAACAATTTCTTGACACGGATAACGTAACGCTGAAGATCATCAATGACAAGCTGGTATTTCAGGATGTCAGACTTACAGACAACCTCTCCGTCGAACGCCTGCTCCGCGCCATGCATGCTCATGACCTGAGTTTCATCATGCTCGATGCAAGAGTCGGTCTGGAAGATCTGGTGCAGATGGCGGAAAAACTCAGTCGTGATTCTCGTCAGGTAACAGCGCAACCCCTTTTGCCTAACGACACCATTGTGTACGGCAATGTTGCAATCCGCCGCCCGGCTCAAAAAGCTGCGCCAAGCGCAGCCTCTGACTTTCAGGCGGTTGCTGATGAAAACCTCGACAAATTCATGGATATCTACAGCAGCATCGGTCATGGAAAAAAAATTCATGCAACCGGCCTGGGAGAAATTGTTCAGCAGTTTGTTTCGGTGTTTCACGATCAGCAAAATGTCATGCTGGCACTGGCGCCGATTCGGTCGATGGATGAGTATCTTTACACCCACTCCACCAATATCTGCCTGCTCAATCTTGCTCAGGCCCGACTACTCGGCATCGATGGACAAATGCTCAACGATATCGGGATTGCTGCCATGCTGCACGATGCCGGCAAGATGTTTATCCCTGCTGAGGTGCTCAACAAACAGGGAAAACTGGATGACAGGGAGTGGGAACTGATGCGCAGCCATCCGCGCCTCGGTGCACAATACCTGCTGAACTGCCCCGGCATTCCGCGACTGGCCGTGGTGACGGCGTACGAGCATCACATCGGCTATGATGGTACCGGATATCCTGTGAGTTTTCGCAAACTGAATCCCTGCAGCTACATGACATCCATATCCGACATCTACGATGCCTTGAGAACCCGGCGAACCTACAAAGAGCCTTTGAGCTTCGATCAGATTAAAAGCATCATGAGCGACAGTGCCGGCAAGGCACTGCATCCGCACCTGACCCACTCTTTTCTGACGGCATTATCTAAATTGGAGCAATAAGGCTCCAGTTACTGAGAATTGCTTCCCATGACAATTTAACCCGAAGCAACCGGATCCCCTTGCGACCTGCACAGTTCGAATGTTATACACTTATCCATAACATCGCTTTTAAGTCCACGGAAGCCCCGAAAAATCACGGAAAATCAGGACATTACAACAAACAGCCAGGCAACAATCAGGTTGCTCTATGAAGTTGTATATCTTATTGATTTTTTCCGTTTTTTCCGTGGATAACTGCTTTTTCCAGGGTTAATCCGCTCCGGTGTCCGATTCGCGTCCGGGGTCAATCAATTTCAGCATTCTAAAAAAAGCAAAAGGAACAGGTCATGAGTGAAGACACAAAAAAAATCATCTATTCGATGATGCGCGTCAGTAAAAATTACAATAAGCAACCGATCATCAAGGACATTTCCCTCTCCTACTACTATGGCGCCAAGATCGGCGTCCTGGGTTTGAATGGCTCAGGGAAATCGACCCTGTTGCGGATCATGGCCGGCGTCGACAAGGAGTTCAACGGTGAAGTGGCCCTTTCCCCCGGCTATACCGTCGGTTACCTGGAACAGGAACCGCAGCTCGATGAAAGCAAGACCGTGCGTGAAATAGTCCAGGAAGGGGTGCAGGAGATCGTCGACCTGCTGGCGGAATTTGAGGCCATCAACAACGCTTTCGCCGATCCCGACTGCGACATGGACAAGCTGCTGGAGCGTCAGGCCAAGGTTCAGGATCAACTCGATGCCGCCGATGCCTGGGAACTCGACTCGCGTCTGGAGCTGGCGGAAGAAGCCCTGCGCTGCCCGCCACCGGAAACCCCGATCAAGGTGCTTTCCGGTGGCGAAAAACGCCGTGTTGCCCTGTGCCGCCTGCTGTTAAAGAAGCCCGACATCCTGCTGCTGGATGAGCCGACCAACCACCTCGATGCCGAAACCGTCGGCTGGCTGGAACAACACCTGCAGCGCTATCAGGGCACCGTCATCGCCGTCACCCACGATCGTTATTTTCTCGACAATGTCGCCGGCTGGATCCTTGAACTCGATCGCGGTCACGGTATTCCGTGGAAAGGCAACTACTCGAGTTGGCTGGAGCAGAAGCAGGAACGCCTGCGGCGCGAGGAAAAGTCGGAAAGCAAGCGCCAGCAGACGTTGCAACGTGAACTGGAGTGGATTCGCATGTCCCCCAAGGGGCGCCAAACTAAAGCCAAGGCGCGCATTACCTCCTACGAAAAGCTTCTCGGCAACGCCGCGCAGGAGAAGGAAAAGCAGCTCGAACTCTACATCCCACCGGGACCACGCCTGGGTGATGTCGTGGTCGAAGCTGAAAAGATCAGCAAAGGGTATGGTGACCGCCTGCTCATTGACGACCTCAGCTTCCGCCTGCCTCCCGGCGGCATTGTTGGCGTCATCGGCCCCAACGGCGCCGGCAAGTCGACCCTTTTCAAGATGATTATCGGCGAGGAACAGCCTGACAGCGGCAGCTTCAAGGTCGGGGAAACGGTGCGCCTGGGTTATGTCGATCAGAGTCGGGAACTGAACGCCGATAAAACCATCTGGGAAGAAATCTGCGCGGGTCAGGACCTTGTTCAGATGGGTGGGGTGTCGGTCAATTCCCGCGCTTATGTTGCCCGTTTTAACTTCTCCGGCTCCGACCAGCAGAAAAAGGTCGGGATCCTCTCCGGCGGCGAGCGCAACCGTGTCCATCTGGCCAAGATGCTGCGCGAAGAAGCCAACGTTCTGCTACTGGATGAACCAACCAACGATCTCGATGTCAACACCCTGCGGGCGCTCGAAGAAGGGCTGGAGAATTTTGCCGGTTGCGCGGTCATCATCAGCCACGACCGCTGGTTTTTAGACCGGATCGCCACTCATATCCTCGCGTTTGAAGGGGATTCCCAGGTGGTCTGGTTTGAGGGGAACTATTCCGATTACGAAGCCGACCGCAAACGTCGCCTCGGCAAGGAAGCAGATCAGCCTCACCGGATCAGGTATCGCAGTTTGACCCGTCAATAACAAATTCAGCCAACAAAAGCGGTTGTCCACGGAAAATACGGAAAGACACGGAAAAAACCTTTAGAGTAAAACACGTTTGATCAAAAAATGATGTAATGACATTCCATCTCTTTCTGAGCTTGGTTTTTATATTGTTTATATTCCGTGTTCTTCCGTGTTTTCCGTGGACCCAAAAGCGCGCTTTATTTTTTCAACCTGCTCCGAGCCGTAACCGATTGACGCGCCGTGCCCCCACACCGGTCCCGGCCAGGCTGGATCGTTCTGCCTGCGACCGACATGATGCAGATGCAACTGGCTGACCACATTCCCCAAGGCGCCGATGTTGAGCTTGTCGAATTGAAAACACCCCGTCATCCACACCGACAACTGGTGGCTCTCACGCCATAACTGGTCACGATCTGCCGGCTCAAGCTGATAAATTTCAGTGATACCCTCACGTCTGGGCACCAGAATCAGCCAGGGGTAATGGGCGTTGTTCAATAACAACAGCTCACACAAGGGCAGGCTCGCAACCGGGAAGGTGTCGCGCTGCAAGCGTTTATCGAGTTTGAACATGAAAAGTCTTCCTTGTGTCACTTACAACCTTCTTATCAACCAGCACTGATGGATGCGTGGATTTCGAGCAAAATCCGCCGGCAGGGTCTGTGCTGTGATATTTTCCAGGGAAAGATCGTCAAAAGCAGCGACCGCCATCTGGAAGGTGCGCAGGTTGGTGGAAAACATCAGTTGTCCACCATCGGCCAGCAGCCGCAAGGTGTTACGCAGCAAGTCAACATGGTCACGCTGCACATCGAAGGTGGTCTCCATCGATTTGGAGTTGGAAAAGGACGGCGGATCGAGAAAGATCAGATCAAAGACGCCAGCCCGGCGGGTCTGCATCTGCTCCAGCCAGACCAGACAATCGGCTTGAACAAACTCCTGGCGGGCACTGGCAAAACCGTTGAGATCAACATTCTTGCGCGCCCAGTCAAGATAGGTGCGCGACATATCGACGGTTGTCGTTGTCGAGGCACCCCCTTTGAGCGCATGAACTGTCGCAGCACCGGTATAACCAAAAAGGTTGAGAAATCGCTTGCCGTCAGCCATAGACTGAATTTTCTGCCGCGTCAGGCGGTGATCAAGAAACAGGCCGGTATCGAGGTAATCGGTCAAGTTCACCAGAAACCTACAATTACCTTCATGGACCTCTTTCAATATTCCGCGACGGGCCTGCTTTTCGTACTGATCGGTGCCCTTTTGCTGCTGGCGGACTTTCAAATGAATCTGATCCGGCGCAATATCCAAAACCCGCGGCAGTGCGGCAAGGACGTCGCGGATGCGCTCGGCGGCCTTGTCGGGATCGATGCTGCTCGGCGCACGATATTCCTGCAGATGTACCTCATCACCGTAGATATCCACCGCCACCGCGTATTCCGGCAGGTCGGCATCGTACAGGCGATAGCAATCGACCCCTTCACGCTGGGCCCACTTGCTAAGCTTTTTCAAGTTTTTACGCAAGCGGTTGGCAACCATTTCTGCTCCGGCAGACAGCGGTTTTTGTGCTACCCGTTGCGCCTTTGCGGCCAGGGATTGCCAGTGATTATCGGCGTTCAGAACAAACTGCAATAGCTGACATTTCAGCGCGCCGTTATAAAGCACATTGATCTTATCGGCCCGCAGGCCGATGGCACGCCCCAACTCCTGCTCACTGGTAATCACCCCACCGTGCCACCCCTGGCACTGCTGCGCCATGACCTGACCCAGTTGATTATACAGGGGTACCAGCTCAGTGCTGTTGCCGAGGCGCTCACCGTAAGGGGGATTGGCAATAAACAATCCGGTGCGGACGCCGGATGGGGGAACAAACTCTGCCAGGCGACGGCGCTCGAAATGAATCAGCTTGTCCATCCCCGCCTGTTGGGCGTGATCCCAGGCCGCGCGAATCGCCCGTGGATCGGCATCATAACCGACAATCGGCACCTTCAGTGCGCCGACGCCGACCTGATGTTTGTCGTCGGCAGCCTGCCGCACCTCCTGCCACGCAGCATCATCATGCTGTTTCCACCCCATAAAACCGTAGTAGGTGCGTAACAGCCCCGGAGCCGTGTTGGTGGCCATCAGCGCAGCTTCCAGCGGCAAGGTGCCGGAACCACAGAGGGGATCGACGAGGCCGCCACCGGCCGCGCAAATCTGCGGCCAACCACAACGCAGCAGCATCCCGGCGGCGAGATTTTCTTTCAGCGGAGCATGGACGCCGTCAAGACGATAGCCACGACGGTGCAAACTTTCACCAGACAGATCGAGGCTCAAACTCGCCTGATCCTGATAGAGATAGAGATTCAGGCGAACGTCAGGACGCTCGAGGCTCACAGATGGGCGATCCCCCGTACGGACACGGAATTGATCGACAATCGCGTCCTTGGTTTTCTGTTCGGCATAGCGCGAATGGGTTATCTGAGACTTGCTGGTGGCACAATCGATCGCCAGGGTCGAATCCGCAGCCATATGCTCGGACCAGTCGATGCCCTGCACCCCGGCATAGAGCTGATCAGGATCAGCCGCGGCAAACTGTGCCAGCGGCAACAACACCCGACTGGCCAGGCGCGACCACATACAGATACGATAGGCATCCGCCAGGCTGCCGCTACAACTGACCCCGGCCCGCTCCTGCTTAACCTCATCCAAACCAAGGCTGATCAACTCCTCAACCAGCAGTGGTTCCAGTCCGAGGGCGGCGGTGATAAATAATGAATGGTTGGTGGTGCTCATATTGTTAAAATCCGTATAGGGAAAATGTGATCATTGATAGGCCCGCACCCACGCATACACAAACGGCATTTTGTTATCCCGACTCCAACATTCAAATCCGGCGAATCTCCAGCCTCTTCTCCCCTAAATTTTCATTCGCCCGCTTCAATGCCGACTCGCCAGCCAATACCGCCACGGCGCTCTCGCCGTCCTGCAGGTAGCGTTTGGCAACCCGGATCAGGGCAGGAGCGTCAACCTTGAGCAATTGCCGGCGGAAGTCGTTGCGCATTTCCAGGGTAATCCCCCGGCGTAAACAGGCAAATTCATGAGCGGCCAGACCGGCCGGTGACAGGGGCTTATCGAGATCGCTGAACACCGCCAGAATCGCCTCTTCGACCGAGACATCTTCGAATTGACCACTGATGACCCAGGCAATGGCATCATCAAACACCTGCAGGGTACGCTCCAGATGCGGATCACGATAGGACAACATGCTGAACAGGCCGGCGCCACTGTTGTGCCCGGCCATGCCCCCGTAAGCGCCACCCTTCTCACGAATTTCACGATGGAGAAACTCCGCCCGCAGCAAACGCGCCAGCACCGTCAAGGGAGCGCTATCAGGGGCGCTGAAAGGGACGGTTTTAAAAACGCGGGTGACATACTGCACCGGTAGCGACCAGACCAGGCCATGCCGTCCCGGTTGCCCATTGAAAGCTTGAGATAACGAAGGCGTTGCCTGCGAGCAGTAACTCAAGCTTTCCAGCAGCGCTGCCAGAGCGCCTTCGAAAGAGGAAAAATGCTGTTCTTCGACCGCAACAGCCACCTGCAACTGCGCCTGATCAAATAAGGATCGGGCAATAGATGTCAATATCGTCGCCAGTTGGTCCAAGTCATCGACGGATTTTGATGCCAACTCACGGACAAGAGCAATTTGCGACAACCCCGACCACTGTTCACGCAATTGCGCCGCCGGAGAAAGCCCCGCCGCTGCCATCCGCGCCGCGTAGGTATGACCTGACTGCGGTACCGAGTTTTCCATGGAAACCTGCAACTGACCAAGAACCTTGTGCAAGCGGGTCAGGTCAGAAAAATCCGGGGTCCGGAGAAAATCCTGCAACAAGCCGAACAGGGGTTCAGCATTGCGGATGAGAGCTTTGCCTTTGAGCTCAAAACCGGCGTCAAACTGCTCAAGATCGGCAGGACTATCCAGCAGTGATGTCCGTGCAGAGATCCCCCCGGTAACCGCCTCCATCGCTTCAGCCATTTCCAGATAGTTGCGTCCGCCGGCACCAATCTGGGAGAGCAGGCTGCTGAACACCGGCAAATGTCTCAACTGCTCCGCTGTGAGCTTGTCAATGGAAAAGCTCAAAGTCACATAACCGATACCATTGGTTGGCTGAGTGAACCAGTAGGTAGTAACCTGACCATGCTCAACTTTTTTTACCGCGACCGGCGTTTCCTCAGGTGGAATATCAGCAAGGGTCAAGGTCGGCAGACAGGACAGATCTTCCGGCGCTTCCTGCGCTTGCTTGAGTTGTTTTGCTTCTTCCACCAGGCGCTGACGCTGCTGTTCGTCAAACTGTTGTTGTTTGGCGTCGAGCGTGGCGCGGATTGCGGCCTCCTCGCGTGCGCCCATCTCGACATCCGGTTCCAGCACCAGGGTGACGCGGTGCGGGTTATCGAGCAGCCATTTACGAAGCAGTCCCTCGAAAAAACCACCCTGTTCGACATCCTTACGCAAACGCCCCAGTTGTTCGGAAAAATTCAGCACATCCAGCGGATCGCCTCCGTGCAGCCAGGGGCCGAAAAGACGCATTAACAGCAACAGAGAATAGGGGTAGGAATCGCCGGTCACCTCACGGGTAGAAAATTCGAGACGATGGATCGCTGCTTCAATCCGCTCAGCAGAAAATCCGGTCCGTGCCACTTCCTCCAACGTATCAATAATCAGTTTTTCAATGGCCTGGCAATGCTCAGGTTCGGTACCCTGCAAACCGACCGAAAAAAAGGTGTTGCGGTAATCGTCATGATATCCGGTAGCCGGGGTCAAATTGGCACCCAGGCCTGAATCGAGCAACGCTTTGTATAGCGGTGCCGCCGGCGTTCCCAACAGCAATGCCGAGAGCAGATTCATAGACAAGCGCTCATAACTGTCATTGATATCGGATGTCAGCCACGCCAACTGCACCATTGAACGTTTTTCCAGGGGTTCGCCCGGATCAAGAGGGTAAAACTCCTTCACCTGAAGAGGCTCGGAAAGGTGTTGCTCCAGTGGCACTGCACTGTCGGGGTCAATCCGTTCAAAACGCTGCAGCACCCGGTCCTCGACAATGCTGAGCAATTCGGCCAGATCAAGGTTACCGTAACTGAAAAACCAGGCGTTACTCGGATGATAATAACGGGCATGAAAATCGCGCAATTGCTGCCAGGTCAGGTTCGGTATATCCTCCGGCTCACCGCCGGAATTATGACGATAGGTGGTGGTTGGGTAGAGATGGCGGGTCAGGCGCCGTCCCAGCAAAGACGAGGGATCGGACATGGCCCCCTTCATCTCGTTGTAGACCACCCCCTTGTATTCCAACGCTGATGCGGGATCATCCATTTCAGCAAACTCAAGACGGTGTCCCTCCTGACGAAAATCCCGTTCGAGCAAACGCGGGAAAAATGCCGCATCCAGATAGATCTCCAGCAGGTTATGAAAATCCTTGCGGTTCATGCTGGAGAAGGGATACAGGGTCCAGTCACTGGCGGTCATGGCATTCATGAAACTGTTGAGACTGCGCTTGAGCATGGAAAAAAACGGATCGCGCACCGGAAAGCGCTCCGAACCACACAGCACCGTGTGTTCCAGGATGTGGGCCACGCCGGTGGAATCATCCGGCGGCGTTCGGAAGCCGACGCCGAACAGGGCATTGTCATCATCCCTGATCAGATGCATAAAACGGGCACCGGTCTTCTCGTGGCTCAAGCGGACCATGGTCGCATTGACATCCGGCACAGGATCAACGCGATCGACAAGGAAACCGCTCAACCGTTGACCGGGACTAAATTCATGTTGTTGCATAAAAAATAACCTCTTTCTGATAGGTTCAGTGTGCTCCCACGGGCACACAGGATAAAAAGATATGGTGACCGATTGGTCTCCAGGTAAAGAAAAAACAGGGCAGCTTGCGTCAGTGTCATCCTGCGCGAAGCCGCAGGATCCAGATTATTAACGGGTCACATCGGGCCCGAACCTCTAATCACGATAACTGGAGTACCGTGGATAACCAAAAAAAGTAAAAAAGGCAAATCGAGCGCGGTGTCATGTACACCTCAAAGGTAACAGATTCGGCGGCACATAAGGGTGGTTTTGGCTGAATTCAGCAAAAAAAAGATTGAATATTTGTTTCCCCCGTGGTACCTGTATCGCCCTCGGAGCGTAGCGCAGCCTGGTAGCGCGCCTGGTTTGGGACCAGGATGTCGGAGGTTCGAATCCTCTCGCTCCGACCATTAAAAAATACGTCGGCCATCTGGCCGGCGTTTTTTTATAACATGAGAGTGGGTTCGAAGCGCCAGGGAGCTGACTTGATGTCAGAAAAGCGGCCATGGAGGGCCGCGTCAGCGAGTTTATTCACTGGCTGTTCGGTGGTTGACTACTTTACTGTAATAAATCTCTTGTCCTGTTTTTACGTGGATCAACAGACGTTTTCCGGACTATTAACCTGACAAACAACAAAAAGGCACAACCCATAAACTGGATGGTGCCTTTCGTGATTTTATGTCCCAGATCCGACCTTGCTCAGCCCGCCGTCAGCGCCGCAACACGCTCTTCCATCAGCCGAAATAAACCATCATAACCCTGACGTCGAATGATCTCACCGTAACTGGCGCGGTAGTTCATAATCAGACTGACCCCTTCAATGACGATATCAAACACCCTCCAGCTTCCACCTTCGTAAACCATGCGGTACTGTACCGGCAATTGAATCTCGTCGGCGATGATCATCGTATCAACGATGGCGCGATCATCCCTGACCCGTTGCTGCAAGAACTTGACACTGCCACCGGAATAATCATCTATTCGATTCAGGTAGGTCTCTTCAAGGATACGGGTGAACAGATAGGTAAAGTGATCCCGCTGCTCCGGGGTGGCCCCGTTCCAGTAATCGCCTAACGTTCGCTGCGACATGGCTTCAATACTCAGAAATCTGTGAGCATAGCCACTGAGTTGAGCCTTTTTTTCAGCAAGGCTCATTCCCTTGTCATCCAACACCTCAAGAATGGAGTCGACCATGGACTCGATCGCATTAAGGGGCCCCGGCTGAGCATACACAGGAGTGGCCAGAAAAAATGCCAGCAAACAGATGATAAGTTTTTTTGTTATTGCCATAACCTGAACCATTCCAGAGGGTTTAATATATCACTGTCAAAAACTGGAGCCTGCAGAATATTAAGATTATAAACAGGTTCTCCAATTTGTGCCAGTCTGCGTTGAGCGTAAGAGGTACGAATAAAAAGATAGGGATCGAGGGCATCTCGAACTATTCCCTCATACGTATCACGATCTAGTGACAATCGATTGGTTGAATCAAAAGCCCGTATCAGCAACAAATCTTCTGTGGCGACGCCGCTGTACCTGAAAGGGTCGGCAAACGAATCGACGAAAGTTCCGGTCCCATCACGCAGGCTGGAAGGCCCGACAATAGGCAGCACCAGATAAAATCCATGGCCAAAACCATAGGTTCCCAAAGTCTGACCAAAATCAGCGGGGACCCTGCGTACACCAGCCACGCTGGTCGCCGGATCAAACAACCCGGCAACACCAATGGTGCTGTTGACAATAAAACGATAGGTTTCCGTACCAAAATTGGCCAACTTGAGTTGCAACAGCGCGTTGCCGGCGCGCACAGGGGTCGCCAGATTGTTGAAAAAATTGCTGGCCGACACCCGTGCCGGTCGTGGTACGACCGCCCGATATCCGCGCGCTACCGGCTTGAAAAGGTAAAAATAAAGTTTGTCGTTGACCCAGAATACGCCCCTGTTGATCGGTTCAAAGGGATCAGCAATGAGCTTGACAGGAGCATCCCAGTCGTTAAAGTCATCGTTCCAGCCACCAAAGTCGTCATCAAAGGCCTTGTCAGTATCTGCGTCGAAAGATTCTCCATCGATCGGCGCACCCTGTTGCCCTACCGGACCCGTCATGGCCGGGTCGGCTGTATTGGCAGGTGTCTTCGACGGAATGGCAGCGCAACCAGAGAAAACAATGCAGGCGGCAACTATCAGTGGCAACAAGCGTTTTAACATGACCCCCTCCCGGACCCGGTTCTTTTTTCGACGACAAAAAGACCGGGAGCCTGACGACGATTACTCAAAGACATTTGCAACACATCGAAAAATCTACTGTCAAGAGCGGAAAAAAATCCGCCGACCAACACCGCCTCACTCTCTCCTCCAGAATGACCGGGATAAACCACAACAGCCATCCGCCCTCCGGCAACAAGACTCTCAAGGGCTTGCCTCAATGACGAGAGCGTGGTTTCCGGGCGCGTTATCAGTCGTTGATCACCGCCGGGCAGATATCCCAGATTGGCAATAATGGCTGCCGGCGACGCCGCAATTACCTCCGAATAGCGGCTGTGGCATATCTCGACCAGGTCGACCCCGGGCCGTATCGGCACAGGCAGATGAACCTGATCAATTTTCCGCACCGGAACTTCGGCAGCGAGAAGCCGTTGTTGCGTCATTTCAAGTGCACAGGCCTGAACATCGAATGCGACGACTTGCCCCTGTGTCCCGACCATCTGCCACAAGGCCAGAGTATCCTGCCCGCGCCCGGCAGTGAGATCGACAACAAAGCTACCAGGCGTAACAGCCTCGGCGAGAAGCTCATGCCCCCAGGGAATAATCCGACTCAAGCTGTTGTTGTTGCAGGCATCCTGTTTCATGATCAGTAAACAGCCTCTTTTCGGAAATTACATGCCTGCTAACCGGTAAAATAACGCGCTACCAGCACTCCGGCAAACACGCCGGTCAGACACAGGATTACGTTGAGCAGAATATTAGTGCCGGCGGACCAGTAGCTTCCCTCTTCCAGCAACATCAGCGTCTGATAAGAGAAGGTTGAAAAAGTGGTAAAACCACCGAGAAATCCCACCGACAATCCCAGACGCAGTTCCGCTGAAACAGGAAACTGACGAATCCCCAGGGACAACAACAGCCCCAACAGAAAGGACCCGGAAACATTGACCAGTAACGTTCCGTAGGGGAAGCCCCGACCCAACAGCTGCTGGGTCCAAAGGGTTAACAGATAGCGCGAAATACAGCCCAATCCGCCAAAAAGACCGATATAGAGAAGCTTCATAAGCCCCCACAAAAAAACTGCCGAAAACAAGCCCGGCTATTATCGATGACACAGAAGACACTGTCAATAAAGGGTTTGATGAAAAAAGGACAGCCTTCATCAGCAACAGAGAGATTGACAAAAATTTCCGGATTCCGTAGTTTGAACTATTGTCAACATTTAGCTTAGGAGCTAAGCAACATGATCGGATTTCTCAAGTTTTGTACCGTTTTGTTAGTAATTGTCCTGACTGCTGCCTGCAGCAGCTCTCGACCGACGCCGGAACAGGACGCTGTGAAATCGTTTGAATCAGCAGAGCGCCTGCTTGAACGCGGACTATGGGAAGAGGCAATCAGTGCCTGGGAACAGGTACGAGACACTTACTACACCCCAGAACTGAGCATGCTCGCTGAATTGAAAATTGCCGACACCTACTTTCTCTCTGAACGTTACGCAGAAGCAGCGATCAGCTACAACGAGTTTCTGCGTCGCTATCCGAACGATTTTCGCACCCCGACAGTGCTCTTCCGCCTTGGTCAAAGCTACTATCGCCAAATTCTTTCACGTGACCGTGATCAAACCAATACCCGCATGGCGCTGAGCACTTTCGAAGAGTTTGTACGCAAGTATCCTGACAATCCGAATGTCGATCAGGCAGCCCAACTGGCATTGCGAGCCAGAACCCGCCTTGCTGATCACGAAGTCTACGTCGGCAGATTTTACCTGCAACGCAAACAGTATCAGCCGGCCATTTCACGTCTGGAAAATATCCTCAGGGAGTTTCCCGATTATTATTTTCGTGACGAAGCCTTCTTCTTTCTCGGTCGTGCCTATATTGGCGCCGGAAAAACCGACCAGGCACAACAGATTCTGGAACGACTGGTCGAAGAATTTCCAACCAGCACCTACCACGACAGAGCGCGCAAAATACTTTCCCGCGAGGGGTAAAAAACGAATTATATCCTGACGGACAAGAAACGCGCTGAGACCTTGGCGACATTTTTACCAGAAGTGATAATTTAAAACCTGGAACCTATATTTTCCCTTGACTTACCGAACATCAGCATTATATAAGAAACGCTGTTATTTTCGAGCCGGACAATAGATTCACAACGAGCACCTCTGTAGTCGGCTCAATTTTTTTGTTTTCATTTTAAATCAATAAGTTAAAACTTGCCTGACTGAACATAGCACTGTTTTAACAGCGCTTTAACGGGTGCCTTTTGCACCATTGATTCCAGCTACAGGAGGAGAGAGAATGTCCGAATTCGGAACCTTACAGGATCGTGTACGCCGCAAATCCTTGCTCAACAAGGCCATGTCCCCGGAAGACTGCATTCAGTTTTTCAAGCCGGGACAAAACCTCATGTGGTCCGGCTTCACCCCGGCGGGCTACCCCAAGGCGGTGCCCATTGCATTAGCAGACCATGTAGAAGCCAACAACCTGCAGGGCAAGTGGAAGTTCAATCTGTTTATCGGCGCATCTGTTGGCGCTGAAACCGAAGACCGCTGGGCAACCCTTGACATGATTGACCGTCGCTGGCCCTATCAGACCGGCAAAAACATAGCCAAAGGGATCAACGAAGGGCGTATCCGCATGGGTGACAAGCACCTTGGACACTTTGCCCAGGATGCCGGCTATGGCTTTTACACCAAAAATGGTCGCTATGATATCGGTATTGTTGAAGTTTCTGCCATCGCAGAAGATTGCGGCCTGGCTCTGACCAGCTCTTGTGGTATTGTCGCCGAAGCCCTTCACCTCTGCGACAAAATCATCATCGAGGTCAACACCGGGCAGCCCTCTTTTGAAGGGATGCACGACATTCATATGCAGCAGAAGCCACCGAATCGGGCACCCTTCCTGATCACGGAAGCTCATACCCGCATCGGCACGCACTATGTTCCTTGTGATCCCGACAAGATCATTGCCGTAGTAGAGTCCAAACATCGCGACAAAGGCCGTGCCTTTGCCGACATGGATGACACTTCTGAAGCGATTGCTTCTCACATCATGGAATTCTTTGCCCATGAAATCAAAATGGGGCGCCTGCCTGAAAACCTGCTTCCATTGCAATCAGGCGTCGGCTCTATCGCCAACGCTGTTGTCGGTGGGCTGGCCAAAGGGCCCTTTTCCAACCTGTCGGTTTACACTGAGGTTCTACAGGATACGATGCTCGACTTCTTCGACGGCGGCAACCTCAAATACGCCTCTGCCTGCTCCCTGTCGCTGTCAGAAACCCCCGGGTTTCCACGCTTTTTCGACAACTGGGAAAAATACTTCGACAAGATTGTCCTGCGCCCCCTGTCGATCTCCAATTCTCCTGAGCCGATCCGTCGTCTTGGCGTTATCGCCATGAACACACCGGTTGAAATTGACATGTACGCCCATGCCAATTCAACCCTGGTCGGCGGTACCCGCATGATTAACGGTCTCGGCGGTTCAGGTGACTACCTGCGCAATGGCTACCTGAAAATAATGCATACTCCGTCTATCCGCCCGAGCAAAACTGACCCCCTGGGTATTACCTGCGTCGTTCCGAAAGCTCCGCATATCGACCACACCGAACACGACCTCGACGTGGTCGTTACTGAGCAGGGCCTGGCCGATCTGCGTGGCGTAGCCCCGAAAGAGCGCGCCAAACTCATCATTGAAAAATGTGCTCACCCTGAGTACAAGGCAATTCTTCATGACTACCTGGAAATGGCCACGAAAGAGTGCCTGGCCAAGGGTGTTGGTCACCAGCCACAACTGTTTGACCGGGCCTTTAAAATGCAACAGAACCTGGCCGTTAACGGCACCATGCGCATCAAGAACTGGGATATAAAGATCGACCTGTGTGAATAATCAACATACTTAAGTTGCTCAAGTCACACTAAAATCGCCCCATCGGTAGCGCCGATGGGGCGATTTTTTATATCAGGGGGGTAAGGTCAGACATAACTCAGTCAAAACTCAGTCAATTGTGCTCTTCTTCCTGCCAGCATTCCCGAGCAAGGGTCTGTAGTTCGGCAATAGTAGCATCCAGCAGCTTAATCTGTTCTTCAAGTTGTTGTTGCTGACTCGACTTCTTCTGCAGGGCGACATCCATCGCTGCTTTGGTTGCATCTATGACTTTATCCAACTGGGCGTCAAGCTGCAAACCGAAGCGGCGAAAACTCTCATCCAGGCCCCGCCTGAGCGCCCAGTTTATCTGCTCGGTATTTTCGTTGATCAGTTTGTTAGTCTCCTCACGCAAACGCTGAACTGTGCGTCTATGTCTGAATTTTTTAGTCATCAACTTGCGGGACAGTTTCTGGCCCAGGGGGTCCAGGTCTGAGATAAAAAGCTCCTGACTCCAGCCCGGAGAATCAAAGTGTGCATAGATTCTCTCAACCAGAGGGGCATGATAGGGGATGCTAAACAGATCTGCCGCAGTCTTTCTGACCCGCTCAATGAGCTTGTCGCAGCGTTTTTGATGCAACGCAAGAATATCTACAGCCTGCTGCCTGATGGTATCGTCGACCCGGCGCATGGCCGGAGCAAAAAATACCGGCAGTTCAGTAGATACAATTGAACGGATCTGCCTTTCCAATTCCTCGGTATCTGCTACCGATTGAATCTGCCCCTCCACCCGTGGCAGTATTTTTTGCTTTGCTGCTGTTCGAACCGATTCAACCTGTTGGGCAAGAGATGCCAGAACACGCTTCAAATCGCCGCCGAGGATATCTGTTGCCGCCTGTTTTTCCCGCTCAATCTCCGGCAGAATTTCCAGGAATTGGGCAATTCTCTCTTTTAAATCAACTTCAGGCAAACGTAACGCCTCAAGGGACAACTGCAGGTGCATGATCCGGGTATTGAGTTGATCTTTTACTCGTCGCCGTAACGATAATTCGAGGGTCTGCTGTTTTTCCCGCGCGAAAAAATCGATCAGGTTTTGTTCTACCTGGTGCATGCCGCTGTGCTTCCACTTCTCGCTATCTTCTTTCAACCGCGCTATCAGACCGTTTTTGGCTGAAACCGGTAGCACCTGGGGAGTACCATCACAGACAGGCTTCAATTGTTCGGCAAGAAAAGTCAGTGACGCAACCTTTTCTGCTTCATCAAGATAGTCGACTTTATTCAACAGAAAAAAGGTGCGCGGCAACAATTCACTGATCTCACGCAGGTATCTTATTTCAGCTTCGGTAATAGGGGGGTCCGGCGATACCAGAAAAACAGCCGCGTCGCAATGGGGAAGAATTTGATATGCAACCTCGGTATTGTGAAGATAGGTCGATCCGACTCCCGGCGTATCAACCAGCACGACCCCCTGTTCAAGAATGGCTGCAGGGTGCCCTATTTCAACCCGTTCAACCTGGCGATGGTTATCCGGATTGCCCGCTTCGGTAACATAAGCGTGAAGAAAGTCGGCCAGGCTTTCGTCCTGGTCCCTGTCAAACGTGAACGGATCCTGTTCATTAGCGAAATATACCGTGGCAGTCAGAATATCTGCCGAGCGGATAAAGGTCGGGATCGCCGTTACCGGCAGGATATCTGTCGGCAGCAGATTCTCTCCGAGCAGAGCATTCAGAAAGGTGCTTTTTCCCCTTTTAAACTGCCCGAGGACCGCAAGATGGAAAGCGCCTTCCTGTTGTCGTGCCTGCAATTCAAGCAGTGTACTATCCCCTGCCGGCCATTGAGAATCGACAGCAGACAATGCCTTTAAAGCCTGATCAATAATAGCGTCCAGAGAAGTATTTCCGTCTGATTTCATTACAAAGAACTCTTTTATGATAGGTTCATATATATTCAGATGCGTACTGGAAACAACATAAACATAAAATTTACTGGTGCTTTGCCGTCGACGGCAGTTCCAGTTTTAATGAATTTAGCACATAAGATCGGGGAGCAAAAGATGAATGCCGCGGATCAGGACGATAATCATCATCTTCGCCATTCTTTTTTTAGAACGGGGGGAATTTATGTCAAGCAGGAAAATCTGAACCAGATTCAGCCCTGACGCTGTCGCAGAAACATCACAATAGCACCATCACCGCCATATTGACGCGGCGCCCTCCCCCACTCAGAAACCTGATCACGCCCCTGGTCGTGCAGAAATTCCTCAACCTCGTGACGCAAAACACCTTTTCCTTCTGCCGAATGCAAACCTTTGCCGGTAATCACCAACAGCACTGACCATCCGTGATAGCGTGCGTTAGTAATAAAGGCAGTCAGCCTGGCGGCGACCTCCTGACGCTTTACGCCATGCAAATCAAGGGTTGCCTGCGGAACCAGTGTTCCTCTGTTAAGTTGTTTCATCCGCCGTGGCAGGTGTTGACTCGCTGGTTCTTCCTGCTCTTCTGCATCAAAGGAATCATCAAATTTCACCTCGAGCTGTAACATCGCCGCCAGAAAAGTCTCTTCTTCTGTAATCTGCTCAGACGATTCATTCTCCAGCGTTCCAGCATCCGAACCCCTATCAGTACCCGGTTCATCCTTATGGAGCGGACGTACTCCGTGACTGGCCATGTGGGCACCGAAATCGATCTCCTCCGGGGTCAACTCATTCTTGGACACAACACTTTCCGGAGCAGACGACGTTTCAGGTGATTCTGCACAAACAGCAAACCCCTTCAGGGTTCTGAAGGGGTTATGGAGGTTTTTTTTGCAATCTGTTTTTTTCTTCTTCGACATACCAGGCTACCTGACTACCTGAGAACCTGCTTGCGGCGACCGGTCAGAGCTTTGGTCTGTTTCTTGATAATAGCACCCTGTTTTTCCAGATGGAATTGATACCATGCATCCCCGAACCCCTTCATCTTCATTTTCTTGCCGGCTTCAAGCAGGGCAATGTTTTCACTGAGGCGCTCATCATCGCCGGTTTTTTTCAGGCCTTTTTTAAGAATATCGATCGCTTTGCTTCGCTCACCAATCCGCTCCAGACAATAGGCATACAAAGCGTAAACCATCGGCTCTTTTTTGTTGCCGGTCATGTTTTTTTCAAAAGTAGCACGCATTTTACTGTGCTTGTTTTTTTTCATGTAGGAAATGCCGAGCATTGACATGCTGACCCAGTTGCGGACAAAACCTTTTTCCAGGTAAGGCAGCGCCTCGGTGAACTCCCGCCTGAGATAATGAATACTGCCGATCTGGGAAAAAATCTGCGGCTTGACATAAAACTGCCAGGCTCCGAGCTTTAATCCATCCTTTAAGGTTTTAATCGCCCGATCTCCGCGATTGGCCAGCACGTCCCGCTGTGCTGATTGCATGAGATTGCCTACTTTCTTCATGACGATACGGGTAATCAGAACAAAAGATGCCAGAAAAACCACCATTGAAACGGCCATTGCTATCCAGGTATTGTCCGTTACAAAACGCAGCATCAAGGCGGTGGTAAAAATTGATGCGGTCATTGAAATCAACATATTAAGCATGGCCTGAAAATCCTTTAAACATAGGTTTGGATCATAAAGTAAAACGGCATAGCAGCAGAAAAAACAGCGAAGCCCTTATAGCAATCCGGTTGGTAAAAGTCAAAATAAAGGGTCACTTTGAGCGAACCCGGCATGAGACAAGCTATCCCTGATGGCCGGCAGGCACAAGTAATGTAAGCTCCTGGCCAGGGCGCAGAATGTGCTCACGAGACAAATCGTTCCACTGGCGAATCTGATCAATATTAACGGCAAACCTGCGCCCGATTCCCCACAGTGTATCGCCGGGTTCAACCTTGTAAACCATTCTGCTTGTCGGCTGCGGTGTGGTATTTGCCTGGGCTGTCACCCGACTCGAAGGCTGGGAAACCAGCAGCACCTGCCCCGGGCGCAGCAGGTTGCTCCAGCCGAGACTGTTCCAGACCCGCAACTGCTTTTCCGTGACCTCGAAACGCCTTGCAATAGACCAGATACTGTCACCAGACTGCACCGTATAACTGCGTCGACGGCTACGAACATAACTGTCGGCCAGCGATTCCACCGGACGCTGAGTGAACCCTTCACGCAGTGGCAAAATAAGGTCTCTGCCGATCCGAAGTGTCCGTGGATTACTGATATTATTCAGGGCAATAATGTCATCAACCTGAATCTGATAGCGCTGCGCCAATAGTAGGAGAGTATCTCCCAGTTGAATTTGATGACGATGGTAGCGGATACGTTCATCTACCGGCAACTCTGCGTAAAGTCGATTAAACCTCTCTGCCGTTCCCACCGGAATACGCACCTGATAGTTGTTCACTCCCGGCGGTGTTGACCAGCGTTTCAGAGCGGGGTTGAGATCTTTGATCTTCTGATAGCCGGCCCCGCTAAGTTCAGCAATAATTTCCAGATCGGTCTGGGTTTCTACAACCACCACCTCATAATCGATAGGGTCGGCCAGGTTCAGATCGGCAAACCCGTAGCTTTCGGGGTCGCTGATCAAATGAAGGGCGGCAAGCAACTTCGGAACATATTCTACCGTTTCAGTTCTCAACACATTGCCATTGGCAAGGTCCCAGAAATCGCGGCTGCCGCTGGCACGTATAGCCTGAGAAACACGCCCCGGGCCGGCGTTGTAAGCGGCCACGGCCAGGTACCAGTCACCGTCAAACCGGTTATAGAGATCCCTCAGAAAACGAGCGGCAGCCCGGGTCGAGCGCTCTAGATCGAGGCGGTCGTCCTGCCACCAGTCGTTGTTGAGTCCGTACATGTGACCAGTGCTTTCAATAAACTGCCAGGGCCCGGCAGCATGTGCCCAACTGTAGGCACGAACGTTGAAACCCGACTCAATCATCGCCAGATAAGCGAGATCCAGAGGCAGCCCTTCACTGGCAAAAACCAACTGCATTTTAGGAATATAACGTCCTGAGCGTTGCAGCCAGGTAACCATCCCTTGTTTGTGGCGTCCCTGGTAGCGGTCAAGGAAATCCATCACTCGCGGATGATCGCTCAAAGGAAAATCGCCTGAATAAGGGAGCAAAGGCTGCTGTTGCAGAAAGCTGCCGACCGACTCGGGCAAACCGTTGGACAAGTCCTTTACGGCAAGAACCGAATTTACCAGAAAGGGATCAGCCTCGGGAGGTTGAATAACGGGCTCTGCGGCAACCTTCGGCACTCTGTCCATTGTTGCAACAGTGGTATCATCTGTTGCAACGACAGGAGAGCCGAACTGACAACTGCTGAGCACAGGAACCAGTAAAAATAGCAATAAAAAGAATTTTAGCATCGAATCTAAATATCCTATGGCGAAATGATTCGGCAAAAACAACAATTTCTTCCTTGTCGTAACATCAAAAGGGCAACTCACTGACCGTACTGGTCTATAGATGAGCCGGTGGTGTTCTCTTCAGGCCAGAAGCGGCGCTGCATCTCGTCCAGCAGAGGGCCAAAGCTGGCACGATCAAGGGCACAGATTGGGATGGCGTGAAAACGACGACACAAGTGAGGAAGCTCCTCGATCGACACCTGATCCGTTTTGTTGAATACCAGCAATCGCTTGCTGCCGCCAAGTTTAAGATCATCCAGGGTCTTTTCGACCGCCCTGATCTGCTGCTCATAGCCCGGATTGGACAAATCAACCAGGTGCAGCAGCAGATCGGCATCTTCAAGCTCTTCCAAAGTTGCTCTGAAGGCGCCCATAAGGCTCTCGGGCAGGTCGCGAATAAACCCGACGGTGTCGGTAATAATCACTTCCCGATCCAGAGGAAAACGCAAACGTCTGGTTGCCGTGTCCAACGTTGCAAACAATAGATTCTCGGTAAAAACATCACTTTGTGTCAATGCATTTAATAAAGTTGATTTGCCGGCATTGGTATAACCGACAATAGAGACTATCGGCAGACCGGCGCGAATCCGTTTCTGCCGGCGCTGCACCCGCCCCCGTCCAAGTCCGTCAAGCTGCTTTTCCAGGCGCCGGATGCGATCGCGGATACGGCGTCGATCAATCTCCAGTTTCGTCTCTCCCGGACCGCGGCCACCGATACCTCCCATCAAACGCGACATGGCCGTTCCTTTTCCGGTCAGCCGCGGCAGGATGTACTTGAGCTGAGCCAATTCGACCTGGACCTTGCCGTCACGGGACTGGGCACGGCGAGCAAAGATATCGAGGATCAACTGGGTGCGATCAATAACCTTCATCTCGGTAATCTCCGAGATGGAACGAATCTGATTCGGACTCAAATTCTGATCGAAAACCAGCAGGGTCGCACGCTGCTGCAGTGCGCGAATAAAGATTTCACGCAACTTTCCTGACCCGACCAGATAGCGTGGATTCAACTGCCGCGGACGTTGTATAACCCGATCAATTACCGCCAAATTCGCCGTTCGCGCCAACTCTTCAAGCTCCGCCATGGAGGCTTCGACCACCTCGCGGCCCGCCTGGGCAACGGAAATCAGCAGAGCGCGCTCGCGCCCGTCGCTTAAATCGATGGTTTCAGCCGCCAGCCCTTCCATCTCCTGATCGAGGGCCTGAATAAATGCGGCAAAGTCCAGCCTGAGTCGGTAAAAATCATTCAGAGTGACGGTTTCAATCTGGGCCTTGTCCTGAGTAGGAAGCAGGTGTGCGTAGACAAGAGCCCCGGGCAGACCATCATCACGTACGCCGATAGCAGCGATCAGATCGAGGCGCAACAGCTCAAGGTCGGCAATGTCGTCCTGATTGAGGGGTTCCTGCTTGAGGTGGGTATGGACACATCGCAGGCCACGCAAGCCACTGCGTCCGAGACCGAAGCGTGACAGGTCAGGGATAACAATTTCCCGATCATCGCCGACAATAACATGGTGGATGACACCGGCTCGGTCGATGATCAGGCCGATCTGCCGTTCAATATCACGGGAGAGTTCGGTGAGATAACGAGCCAGATCGGCACCAATCAACTCGTTGGCGGGGGCTTTGCGTCGATAGATACGTTCTAACGCCCTGATCTGTCCGGCTTTGAGGCCAGTGATTTTACCCTCAATCATGGGCATCCGCCGAAACGACCAAAGGCCCCGATCGGGGCCTTTGCAACAGGATCAGAGCAGCAGCCAAACTTAACCGGCATTGAAGTTGAATCCGGCGTCAACGTAGTGGATTTCTCCAGTCACTCCGGAAGCGAGGTCGGAGAGCAGATAAAGTGTCGCCTTGCCGACGTCCTCCTGGGTAACCAGCCTTTTTAACGGTGAACGTTCTTCGGCGACCCGCAACTTCTCTTTGAAGTTGGCAATACCGGAAGCCGCAAGGGTCTTGATCGGTCCAGCTGAGACTGCGTTAACGCGGATCCCCTTTCCACCCAGTTCTGCCGCCAGGTAACGTACTGACGATTCGAGGGCCGCCTTGGCAACTCCCATGACGTTATACTCAGGAACCGAACGTACGGAACCAAGGTAGGTCATGGTAACAATGCTACTCCCTTCCTTCATAACCGGTAGAGCACAACGGGTCAAGGAGATCAGTGAGTAGGCACTGACATCAAGGGCCAGACGGAAACCGTCACGGCTGGTCTGGCTGAAGGGATTTTTCAAATCTTCGCGATTGGCATAGGCAACTGCGTGGACAACAAAGTCGACGGTCCCCCAGGCTTCTTGCAAAACATCAAAAACCGCCACCATTTCTTCTTCGTTCTGCACATCGCAGGGGAGAATAATGGTTGAATCCAAACTCTCCGCCAGCGGTCGCACCCGTTTTTCCAGTGCCCCGTTTAAGTAAGTAAAAGCCAGTTCAGCACCTGCAGCTCGCAGCTGCTGGGCAATCCCCCAGGCGATACTTTTATCATTGGCAACACCGAAAATCACGCCACGCTTTCCAGCCATTATTCCCATATTTACATCTCCCTGGAGTTTAAAATTTTGGTAAGTACAACCCCGTATTTTTAACAAAAGATCCGTCATAAGGCAAGTTATGATGAGATCAACATACCAGTTGTTTTTTTATCACGCCCCTACCCTTCCGGATGCAGATTAGGCTAAACTGACAATCACGTAATTTTTCAACACATTCTCAAGGAGAAGAGTCCATGGCGAAAACCCTGTACGATAAACTCTGGGACGCCCACCTCGTCAGTCATGATGACAACGGCACCAGCCTGCTGTACATTGACCGCCAATTGCTCCACGAAGTCACCTCGCCCCAAGCCTTCGAGGGGCTGCGGCTGGCAGGTCGCAAACCCTGGCGCACCGATGCCAACCTGGCGGTGCCCGATCACAACGTGCCGACCAAGGATCGCGCTGCCGGCATCAGTGACCCCGTATCGCGGCTGCAGATCGAAACCCTGGAAAAGAATTGCCGCGATTTCGGCATCAACCTGTTTGCCATGGATGATCCGCGCCAGGGGATTGTCCACGTTATCGGCCCGGAACAGGGGGCGACCCTGCCCGGCATGACCATCGTCTGCGGCGACTCCCACACCGCCACCCACGGAGCCTTCGGGGCGCTGGCCTTCGGTATCGGCACTTCTGAAGTCGAACATGTGCTTGCCACCCAGTGTCTGATCCAGAAAAAATCCAAATCGATGCTGATCGAGGTCAACGGCACGCTGCCTCCGGGCCTGACCGCCAAAGACATCGTCCTGTCGATTATCGGGCGCATCGGCACCGCCGGCGGCACCGGCTATACCATCGAATATGGCGGCTCAACCATCCGCAGCCTGTCGATGGAAGGGCGCATGACCATCTGCAACATGAGCATTGAGGCAGGAGCACGGGCCGGACTGATCGCTGTCGATCAGACCACCATTGACTACATCAAAGGACGCCCTTTTGCTCCCACCGGCCCGCTCTGGGATCAGGCGGTCAGTGCCTGGCAAGAATTGCGTAGCGATCCCGATGCCGAGTTCGATCGCGTCGTCCATATCGATGCCCGCGATCTGCAACCCCAGATCAGTTGGGGTACCTCACCGGAGATGGTGGTGACCATCGACGCCTGTGTTCCTGATCCGAAAGATGAGTCCGATTCAACCAGGCGCGAAGGGATGATAAATGCCCTCAAATATATGGGGCTGACCCCCGGCACACCGATGACCGAGATCCGTCCTGACATCATCTTCATCGGCTCCTGTACTAACGGTCGCATTGAAGACCTGCGCGCTGTTGCTGCTGTGGTCAAAGGGCGCAAGGTGGCCGACTCCATCAAGCAGGCGCTTATTGTCCCGGGCTCCGGACTTGTCAAACAGCAGGCGGAAGCCGAAGGCCTCGATAAAATTTTGACTGACGCCGGCTTTGAATGGCGCGAACCGGGCTGCTCCATGTGCCTGGCGATGAATAACGACCGCCTGAAACCGGGTGAGCGTTGCGCCTCGACCTCGAATCGCAACTTTGAGGGGCGTCAGGGGCAAGGGGGGCGCACCCACCTGGTTAGCCCCGCCATGGCCGCTGCGGCGGCGGTTACCGGTCACTTTATCGATGTGCGTCAACTGGAGGTGCAGGCATGAAACCTTTTCAAACTCTTACCGGCATGGTTGCCCCCCTTGATCGCTCTAACATCGACACCGATGCGATCATTCCCAAGCAGTTTCTCAAGTCGATAAAGCGTACCGGCTTCGGCCCCTTTCTCTTTGATGAATGGCGCTATCTCGATCATGGTGAACCTGACATGGACTGCAGCGAGCGGCCGAAAAACCCGAATTTTGTCCTTAATCAACCGCGCTACAGCGCAGCCCAAATACTCTTGACCCGCGCCAATTTCGGCTGTGGCTCGTCCCGTGAGCACGCCCCCTGGGCTCTGCTCGACTACGGTTTCAGGGTCATCATTGCACCCAGTTATGCCGACATCTTCTACAACAACTGCTTCAAGAACGGCATCCTGCCAATCGTGCTGTCGAATGACACCGTAGAGCGGCTGTTCCGTGAAGTTGAAGCAACCCCCGGCTATCAGCTGACGGTCGACCTGGAACAACAGACCGTCACCACCCCGACTGGAAGCAGCTACAACTTCGACATTGATTCATTTCGTAAACACTGCCTACTGCTCGGACTGGATGACATTGCCCTGACCCTGGAAAAAGTTACGGCGATACAAGAATTTGAAGAGCGACATCGGCAGCATTCACCCTGGCTGTTCAGTCCTCACCCGGAACTTTGAGCTTCTCTGCTTTTCAACTTCAGCAGCGATGAGTTTACTTTTTTTAAGGGAAGTCAACTCCCCGTCAATGAACTTGATTCACCTGCCAAGTCCATTGCCACTTCAAGTAAAGGATCTGTGACCATGCTCCCTGCTCCGTACCAGGACTTTTTGAAAACTGTCAGCAAGACCCTGCCGAAAAAGCAATTGACTACCGATCCGCTGAAGACGGTCACGTTCGGAACCGATGCCAGTTTTTATCGGTTGATTCCCAAAATCGTCATCCATGTTGAAAACCAGGACGAGGTTCAATTGATTCTGCGTGAAGCCAACAAGCGCAAACTGCCGGTCACCTTCCGGGCCGCAGGCACCAGCCTCTCGGGACAGGCGATCAGTGACAGTATTCTGGTCCAGTTGGGCAAGGGCTGGCAGGGCTACCGGATCTTCGACAAAGCCCGCAAGATTGAGCTGCAGCCCGGCATCATCGGCAGTCGTGCCAACTTTTTGCTGGCCGAGTTCGGCAAGAAGATCGGCCCTGACCCGGCCTCCATCGACAGCGCCAAGATCGGCGGTATCGTCGCCAACAACGCCAGTGGTATGTGTTGCGGGGTGGCCGAGAACAGCTACAAGACCCTGGATAGTCTGAGAATGATCCTGGTCGATGGAACCGTTGTTGACACCGCTGACGACAAAAGCCGCTCCGCTTTCACGCGCAGTCATCCGCATATTCTGCAGGGGCTTACCGAGCTACGTGACCGGGTTGCCGCCAACCCTGAATTAAGTGAGCGTATCCGCTATAAATTCAAGATTAAAAACACCACCGGTTACAGCCTGAACGCCCTGGTCGATTTCAAAGATCCCTTCGACATCATGCAGCAACTGATGGTTGGCTCGGAAGGGACCCTCGGCTTTATCGCCAACGTGGTCTACAAGACAGTTGTCGAGCATCAACACAAGGCCAGCGCGTTGATCATGTATCCTGACGTTTCCACCGCCTGCAGCGTCATTCCGCTGCTGCGCGACAATCTCCCGGTTGCGGCTGCGGAACTGATGGATCGCGCTGCCCTGACCTCCGTCCAGAACGAGCCGGGCATGCCCGCCTATCTGGCCGGACTCGCCGATGACGTCACCGCCCTGCTGGTGGAGACCCGTGCGACCAG
>SLDV01000105.1 GCA_007125165.1 Geobacteraceae bacterium
ACCTTGTCCTTTGCACTTTGTGCGATACCGACCCAGTTACCGATGAATGAGTGATCACCACAGGCGCAGACTCCTTCCATCAATCCCTTGATGCCACCACATTGTGAGTGACCCATCACGATGATGTTATCGACCTCAAGATGACAGACAGCAAATTCAAGGGCCGCACTGACACCGTGACGTCCATTGTCCGGCTCGCAGGGTGGGACAAGATTGGCGACGTTACGCACAACAAACAGGTCGCCAGGGTGGCTATTGGTGAGAAACAGAGGGTCGACCCGCGAATCGCTGCAGGCGATCACCATCGTACAGGGGGATTGTCCCTTTTTTAGCCGATCAAAAAGACCGACGTCCGGCCCCAGCCAGTCATTCTGAAAACGCTTGAATCCGGAAATAAATTTATTGACGTCCCGCATGGTTGTTCTCCTTTTTGAAATATCTTGATCAGGTTCTATGCTTTTTTCATGAAGCCGGTTTCAAGGCAGCTAGAGCCTCGTCTGCGGTCTGGTCATAGCGCCGCCGTTCTTGTTCGGCCAACTGCTCCAGGGCGGCATCGATGGCTGGGTATTTCAACGCCAAAATGCGAGCAGCCAAAATCGCCGCATTACGTGATCCATCTACTGCCACCGTTGCTACCGGCACCCCGGGGGGCATCTGCACGGTAGAGAGGAGGCTGTCCCAACCGGAGAGAGGTCCGTTGCCAAGGGGCAGCCCGATGACCGGCAGGCGGGTATGGCCGGCAATCACCCCGGCCAGGTGGGCCGCGACTCCGGCACAACCGATCAGCACCTGCACACCCTCGGCATGAGCGCGATCAAGATAGGCAAAAACCTTGTCCGGAGTGCGGTGTGCCGAGGCGACCACGATCTCGCTGCGGATACCGAGTTCATCCAGAGTGTCACGGACTTTAACCACTTTCGGCAGATCGTTGGGGCTACCGGTGAGGATACCGACCAGGATGGTGCCATGGGGTGCTGTCACTGAATTGTGTGCTGTCATATTGAATGTCTCCTGTCGTTGTTTCTTTAGTGGCTGCGCGCTGCAGCCTGTTATTGATAGCTGACCATTCTTCCGTCTGCGGGGGTGCCTCGACCAGCAACAGGTCATATTTCCCGCAATCCAGGTCTCGCATGACACGGTACAATCCTCTGGCGTAAGCCTGTGGACTACTTGGCATGGTGATGATGTGGCTGCGATGTTTATGACTCATCTCTAGAATTGACAGGTCAAGGATCATGACGGCCACACGCACTCCCTGACTGTGAAAATGATCTATCTGCAGCCATAACCCGGGTCCATTAATGATTTGTAAAGGGGTCCTGGTTGCATAGTGAGATGACAGCAGTCCCGGCGCCCTGATGCCTCCGCTGGAGGTGTTCTGGGTTCTGGGGTGACAGCCAAGAACGTCGGCAAGCGCGGTGATTGAAACGCTTCCAGGACGGAGCAGAACAGGTTCATTCGCCACCAGGCTGAGAATGGTTGATTCCACCCCCACACGGCAGCAACCACCATCAAGCACCAGCGGAAGTTTGTCGGCAAACTCATCGCGCACATGTTCAGGGCAGGTCGGGCTCACGCAGCCAAAACGATTGGCTGATGGTGCCGCCAGGCCGCCGTCAAAAGCCCGCAATAGTTCAAGAGCCAGGGGATGGGCCGGTACCCGCAGGCCGATGCTGTCCTGTCCGCCGGTGACCAGGGGCAGAACCCCGGCAGCCTTTTTCAGAATCAAGGTCAAGGGGCCGGGCCAGAAACGTTCAGCGAGTTTCCATGCCGCCGCCGGAATATCCCGGGCCCATTCGTTGAGTTGGGCGGCGTCAGCCAGATGAACAATCAGGGGATGATCTGTCGGCCGGCCTTTAAGCTGGAAAATTCGCTTCAAGGCAACCGTACTACGGGCATCACCACCGAGTCCGTAAACCGTTTCGGTGGGAAAGGAAACCACCTGGCCGATTCTAAGCAGGCGCACTGCGGCATTTATATGAGCGGCATGATGTAGGTGCGGCAACACTTCAGTATTGTGCGTGCTCGATGTTTCCTTTGTTAAGTTATCGATAGCGGCGGGGATTTTCATATCAGCTTGTCAGTCGCCGCAGGGCCTCTGCGTATTTTTCCTGGGTTTTGCTGATGACATCTGGCGGCAGGTTCGGTACCGGAGGTTCTTTGTCCCACTTGATGGATTCCAGGTAATCGCGGACAAACTGCTTGTCAAAACTGGCCTGCGGGCGCCCCAAAGCGTACTCTTCGGCTGGCCAGAAGCGCGAAGAGTCGGGGGTTAGGGCCTCGTCGATCAACAGCAGTTGCCCGTCATTGGTTAGACCGAACTCGAATTTGGTGTCAGCGATGATGATTTCGCGCTCCAGGGCGTAGTCAGCCGCAAAACGATAGAGGTCGATGCTGATTTCCTGAACCAGCATGGCGATATTTTCACCGACGATGGCCGCTGCTTCAGCAAAGGAGATGTTTTCATCGTGCCCGGATTCAGCTTTGGTCGACGGGGTAAAGATCGGCCGCGGAAGTTTTTCTGATTCGGTCAGTTCTTCCGGCAGACGGATATCACAGACCTTGCCGCTACGGCAGTATTCCTTCCAGCCGGAACCGGTAATATAACCGCGAACGATGGCTTCGATCCGGAGCGGTTCGGTTCTTCTGACCAGCACCGTTCTTCCTTCCAACTCCTGGTCGTACCATTCGGAATTGTGGTAGGAATTATCGCCGGGATTAGCGTCGATCAAATGGTTTGGAACAATATGGGCGGTTTTTTCAAACCAGAAATTTGACATTTGCGTCAGGATGCGCCCTTTGCCTGGTACCGGATTGGGCAGGACATGATCGAACGCAGAAATACGATCACAGGCAACAATCAGCAGGTGTTGATCATCCGGCGTATAGACATCTCGAACTTTGCCGCGCCGATGCAATTCCAAACCTTTTAAGGACGAAGAATAGAGACTGGACATATTCACACTGGACTCCCTGATGGTGAAAAATAAAAAAGGGCTGTCAATGCTTGTAACGCATCAACAGCCCTTTCAAATACAAAGCCCACCGGCTGGTGGTCTTTACCTGATCTGGATTTTTTGTGTGTTCTCGCCACGGACAGCACACTTCAATTTACAGCTTGAAGTTGCCTTACGCACAGCCTGTCAAGATAACCCTCTGTGCCCCATGCCGATTTGACGTGGAAAAATACCGGGAAAAAAATTACCCGTCAAGAATATTTTTCAGCCCTGGGAACTGACCGGCAGATCCGGCACTTTTGCCAGAGAAAAAACAATCAGGCGTTCACCGGTGACGGTACTTAGGTCGGTATGCAGGCTGATCACCGGAACCCCGACGACATCCTCGACAATGGCATCAAGCATCGGTCGCCCTTTTTCCAACAGCGCGTGGCGCATCCGTTTGATCAATTCTCGACCGATGCTGGCTTCGCTTGTTTCGGCTAGCTGACGTTCCGCCCTGGTTAGAACCCCTTTCAGTCGAACAACGACCATATCATCGATGATGTAGGATTTTGTCTCCAGGGGACCTCGCCCCATATATTCTTTTTCAAAGCGGATGATTGCATCACTGATTTCGGCTTCGAGCTGTCCTTTGGTCTTTGTCATATTTCTCAATTACTCCCTGCTACAGCCGAATTCGCGGCTTAAATGTCCATCAGGTCGATTTACTTGCTTCATATGTGCAGCGCGGACCGCTTTGGAAATTAACATGTTCAGAAACTAATTCAAGAGGGGGATTTCTCTTAGCGATTAAAAAATTTTGAGTGAGGAAAGTCGTCCTGGATTTCGTTTTAAATTGTTTTCAGTTACAAAACACGTACTGATGGGGTAAGGGGCTTTGATTTTGGCCAGCTGTTCCTTGGTGATTCCTGGAGTATCGCCTCTGGCGCCAAAGCGATTCAAGTTCCAGGCGCCATCGCCGAGCCAGGTTTTGATGGTCTGCAGATTTTTTCTTGGCAATAAGCGGTTAATATTTATGCCCTTAAGGGTCTGTTCATGAGGGTTAAGGGTTCAATTTGTTGCGGCTCATTGTGCCAGGTGGTATCGTACCGTTTTTCATGTCGATTCTCTTTCTTTCACCGGGCGCTGACACCATGAGATTCATTCACACCTCCGATATCCACCTGGGCAAAAGCTATCGCAACTCTCCCGGTGAGAGCGAACGTTACGACGATTTCTTTGCTTGTTTGTCCGGCATTTGTGCCGACGCCATCAGGGAACAGGTCGACGCGGTACTGATCGCCGGCGATCTGTTTCATGTTGGCCAGATTCTGCCGAAAACCTTCGCTAAAACCATCGAGACCCTGCAACCTCTCAAGGATGAAGGTATTCCCTGTATTGCCATCGAAGGCAACCACGACTGGATCCATCGGCGTGACAACATCTCGTGGATGGAGGCCCTGTCACAGATGGGGTATATCAAACTCTTGCGCCCGTCGCGTACTGAAGATGGCGGCTACCGTTTTGATTCTTTCGATGAGGAAACCGGCATGGGTGGACACATCGAGATTGGCGGTGTCAATATATACGGTCTCGGCTACATCGGAGCCCAGGCCGGTCATCATATCGAGCGGATTTGTGCAGGTGTCAACACCAGCAACAATCTGTTGCTGTTTCACGTCGGCATCTGGAAGTTCAGTCCGGTCGAGATCGGCAACATGGCGTTGGAACAGGCCCATCCCCTGGCGGCAACCTTCGGCTATGTCGCCCTTGGCCACGGCCACAAGCCCTACGTGATAAAAACGCCTGAGGGCGATCCTTATGCCTATAATCCCGGTTCGCCGGAGCGGGTCAATTTTGGTGAAGAGAAGTACGACAAGGGTTACTGCTTTGTCACATTCGCCAACGGCGAGTTCGTACCAGACATCAGGACTACGTCGCCGCGGCCGATGTTTGTTGAAACCATTGATCTGAGCGGTGCGGAAAATGCCGAACAGGCCCTTGCTATGTTCAGCGAACAGGTTGTCGCCAAGGTCGACATCTCTGATGTTAAACGTCAACCCCTGCTTGAGTTCAAGCTGGTTGGCCGAGTCGGGTTTCATCCCTTTGAGTTGGGGCGTGAACGGCTGAAAGCCATATTGGAAGAACTGGTTGACCCCTTGCATGTCGAGATCAAAAATCACCTGTCCCTGGTCAGCAGCACTGAGGATGGAGGCGGAGTCAATAAAAGCCTGGAGGAGATCGAGCTGGAGGTTCTGCGTGATCTGATCAAGTCCGGCAGCGAATACCAGGGCCGAGAGGAAGAACTGATCCGCCTCTCCATCGCCCTGAAGAATGCCGTGCACAGAGGTGATGGCGACGGTGATGAATTGCTGGCCCTTCTCGATACGGGGGGCAATTGATGCAGATCCGCTCCATCCATCTCAAAAATATCAAGTCGCACCGCGACACGGAACTGAACTTCTCCCCCGGCATCAACGTCCTCTCAGGGCCCAACGGGGTCGGTAAAAGCACCATCTTTGAAGCGATTGGTTATGCCATGTTCGGTGTCGATGCCCAGAGTTTTGTCGGTAATGTTGAGCGCTTCGTGACCATTGGCGCCAGGCGGGGGGAAATTTCCATCGTCTTTCAACCTGGGGATGACGAACGCTATCGTGTCAGTCGTACCGTCGGGACGCCTTCCAGGTGGCTTCTGGCCAAAGAGGTCGGTGGCGATTTTGAAGTGGAGGAACACAAGGACAGCAAGGAGACCGAAGGGCGGTTGAAGGAGTTGTTAGGTCTGCGCTCAAGTCGTTCCCTGGCGGAGCAGTTTGAGTTGGTGATCGGCCCCTTTCAACACGACTTTCTCGGCCCTTTTGTGATCAAGCAGACAACCAGACGGCGTGACAAGTTTGACGAGATTCTCGGCATCGACACCTGGCGCAAGACCTTCAACGAGACCAAGGTGTTGACCAGTGCCATCAAGGCAAAGGTGGATGCCCTGGAGAGCGCCATCGGCCCGCTCCAGAACCAGGTGGCCGAGCTGCCGATGAAAAGGGATGAGCACACAGCGGCGCAGAAGGACCTTGAACAGGCCGAGAAAAATCTGGCTGCGCAACAGCAGCAGCTCAAGGACCTTGAAGGGCTTCTCCTTGCTGCAGATAAACATGAAAAGGATCTCAAAGGGCTTGAAAAAGAGATCGAAGCCCTTAAGGAGCGGATCAGCAATGGCAACGAGATGATCGGCAAGCAGAAGCTCCTGGTTGACGAGGCAGAAAAAGCTGACAAGATCATAGCAGCGACCAGGGCAGGCAAAAAATCCTACGAACAGGCCGAAACGCAACTGAACGAACTGCGAGAGAAGCTCAGGGTTCAGCGGCAACACGAACAAGAAGTCGCTGATATCAAAAACCGGGTCGGTAAGCTGAGCGAACGGTTAAAAATTGAGACGCAATTGACACAAAGAACCCGAGAGGAACTTGCTGCCGAAGAGAAATTGCTGGCTGAAAGCCGCAAGGCGTTGTCCCTTGATGACGATAAAAAGACCCTGTCTGAGCGCCTGCCGCAAATCCGTGTGAACCTTGAAGGGGGGCGTAAGCAGTTGGGGTTACTTGAAGGGCGTCGGGCGGGCCTGGAAGAGGGGAGCGAAAAGCTTGCTGAAGGGATATGCCCGTTTTTCCAGGAACCATGTCTCAATATCGCCGAAAAACCTCCGGGAGATGTTTTCACGGCTAAGTTCTCTGAACTGGATCAGCGGCGCCGGCGCTTTCAGGAGGAAGTTCACAAGCTCGAACGGGAGGAGAAGGCGGCAAGTCAGGCCAACGATCAGCTCAAGGCGGATGTCGTCAAACTCGAAGGGCTGGATGCTCAGTTGGCTAAGCTGGTGGAACAACGTAAAGCGAACGAGTTCAGGGCAGAAGGGCTGGCAGAGCTGCAAAAGGAACAATCAGCAGCACAGCAGCAACTTGATGAAAAACAAAAGGTGCTGGATACCTACAGCCGGTTGCAAACTGACATCGAAGCGGCTGAGAAAGAGAAGAGGCAACACCAGGAAGCTCGTGACCGTTATGTTGCCAACCAGCAACAGGCGCAAGAATTACACCAGCGCCGGGCCGACCTGGAAAAATTCACTAAGCACCTCAAACAGTTGCAGGATGATCTGGCCGCAAAGGAAGCGGCCTTCAGTACAGCGGGGAAGGAGTATGATGCCGCCCAACATGAAAAGCTGCGTCAGCAGAAGGACGAACTTTGGGGTGGTGTCAGCGCCCTTGGCCAAATGATCAAAGGGTTGGCCGTTGACGTTTCGCGCCTTGCCGCTGACGTCGAAAAACTTATGAAGATTGAAAAGGAAATCGTCGACAAGCGGGGGCAGATCAAGGCGTATGAGGAGAAGGATGATCTGGTCAAGTTCTTGCGTAACCGGGTGTTCCGCAATGTCTCCGGGTCTCTTTCTGAACGCTTCCGGGAGGAAATCAGCCAGCGCGCCAATCGGATCTATCGAATCATTTCGGAAGTCGATGAGGAACTGGCCTGGGGCGACAACTATCAGATTATTCTGCGCGATATGGTCGATGGTGAACTGCGCGAACGTGGTGACGATCAACTCTCCGGTGGCCAGACCATGAGCGCCGTGGTCGCCTTGCGTCTGGCCATGTTGCAGACCATTGGCGCCCGTATCGCCTTTTTCGACGAACCAACCTCCAATCTTGATGCCGTGCGGCGGGAAAATCTGGCCTATGCCTTCAGGGCAATTGATGTAGGCAAGGAAGAGGTCACCGAGCATTGGTACGATCAGTTGTTTCTGATCAGCCACGATGTCGCTTTCACCGAGATCACCGATCAGATCATCGCCATCGGTGACGACAACCAATCCAACCAATAAGGTCCCGGTGTATGAATATCGGAATTCTGCGTTGGTCTAGGGCGGGAAAACCCCGCCCCTGCTAAATTACAGGAGGAAACTGATGGAAACGGTTAAAATCATGCCCTGTCTCGACATGAAGGATGGGCGGGTGGTCAAAGGGGTAAATTTTGTTGATCTTATAGATGCTGGCGATCCAGTCGAAAACGCCAAATTTTATCAGCAGGAAGGGGCTGACGAACTGGCCATGCTCGATATCGCCGCTACCCTCGAAAATCGCGGCAACCGCCTTGAATGGGTACGCAACGTTGCCACAGTAATTTCCATCCCGTTAACCGTGGGGGGTGGCATCGGCAGTCTGGAAGATGTTGAAGCAACCCTCGCGGCCGGCGCGACCAGGGTGTCGATGAACAGCGCTGCGGTTAATAACCCTTCCCTGATCAGCGAGGCGGCAGCGAAATTTGGCTCTGAAAAAATTGTCGTTGCCGTTGATGCGCGGCGTAATGTGGCTATGCCATCCGGCTTTGAGTTGGTGGTTTCCGGCGGCACCAAACCGGTCGGCAAGGATGCCATCGCCTGGGCGCGTGAATGTCAGGAGTTGGGGGCCGGTACGATTCTGCCCACCAGTATGGATGGCGACGGCACCCGCGCCGGATATGATCTGGAATTTACCCGCGCAATTACTGATGCCGTCACTGTACCAGTGATTGCGTCCGGCGGTGCCGGTACCCTGGAACATTTTTACGATGGTGTGGTCAAAGGAGGTGCGCAGGTACTGTTGGCGGCGTCGGTGTTTCACTTTCGCACTTTTCGTATTTGCGAGGTCAAAGAGTATCTGCGCGAGCGCGGACTGGCAGTGCATCTTTAACCCTTAAAAAACGGTTTTTGGGTCCACGGAAAACACGAAAAGACACGGAAATTCATTATGTTCCGTGGATAACTAGCCAAGAAGTCCCTTGACCTGAGCGCAGATGTGCTGTGCTATCGGCAGGGCTGAGGTCGCTGCCGGTGACGGGGCGTTACCGACGATGAGGCTGTGTTTCCCGGTGACAAAGAGAAAGTCATCCAG
>SLDV01000165.1 GCA_007125165.1 Geobacteraceae bacterium
CAGGTGACCAAAGAATACGGGATGGGGCTGGTCAAAAACATCACTTTCAAAGCGGTCATGCGTAACCGTGCCCTGTTCCATAATATGATCAGGGCTGCATCCAAGTTGCAGAGGCCGGTAACGCAACAGAAGGAAGGACAACCGACTACGCGGGTTATCCGTCATCTACCGATGCATTTCATGGATAAGGATCTGACCCAGTGGCGCGATTTGCCGGCAATGGCGTCCAGATCGTTCCGTGATTTGTTTGCAGAGATCGACCAAAAGATTGAAAATCGTCGTTACCGGGTTGGTTTTTTTGTCGGTTGTGGTGCTGATTTTGTCTATCCCGAGGTCGGTGTCAGCATGGTCAAGGTACTCAACCACCTTGGGGTCGAGGTTGTTTTTCCGCGTACGCAGAACTGCTGCGGTATCCCGGCCCTTTATGCAGGTGATACCGAAACCGGGGTTGAGCTTGCCAAACAGAACGTCAAGGCGTTTTATGAAGCCGATGTCGACTATGTGCTGTGTGTCTGTCCGACCTGTACCATGGGGGTGAAGCGCGACTTTGTCGAACGTCTGGTCGATGACCCGACCTGGTCGCAGCGGGCAGTCAGCCTTTCAGAAAAAACCATGGATGCTGCCGCTTTTTTAGAGACTGTGCTCAAGGCTTCCGACCAGCTCAGTGCAACATCTGCTGCCAGCATAACCTACCATGATTCATGCCACTTAAAACGTGGCAATGATGTCTGGAGAGAGCCGCGCGCCCTGTTGAAGGCTTCAGGGTATCAGCTTGAGGAGATGAAGAATAGCGATCGCTGTTGCGGTTTCGGTGGAACCTATTCCTTTTTGAGCCACCCGCAGATCTCCCGTCAGATTGCTGGTGACAAGGTCGAGACCATCAAGGCAACCGGGGTTAAAACCGTTGCCATGGATTGCCCCGGCTGTATGATCATGGTCGGCGGTAGTATGGGCAAGGCCGACACGACGGTGCGCTGTGCCCACACTATGGAGTTGTTGGCCGAGGCCATTGTGGAACAGCCGTAGAGGCAGGCTACAAGCCTGTTCGAGATCATTGCAAGACAACTTGTGGAGAATTTAATATGAGCGGACGTCTGCCGGTTGTAGATAACCTGTGTCGAAACCCGGAAAATCACCAGCGGCACATCTGTGAACTCAAGGCCGCCGGGCGGCACCATGAGCTTGAGGCCCTAGGATCGCCGTCTCGCTATATCTGTGGTAACTGTGGCAGCAAGGCCAATGTGGCAGGGGCCTTGTGCGCTCCCGGACCTTGGCAGGAGTAAAATGGTCAGGGTTGGCAAAGGGACAAATCAACCACAATAATCAAGAATTTTGTTGACACAGGTAAGGTGATTGTTATATCAAATGGTCTGACCATAAAGGTGGCTGTCCAGATATAAACACCCGACTGCTGTCGGGCGAGTATATAAAGAATCAAAGACGTTCCCTTTTATGCCGTGAGACACTCTCTCCCACGTGCTTTGCCCCGCCAGGATCTCCTCCCTGGCGGGGCTTTTTTTTGCTACTATAGTAATCGGGGGACATGGTGTAATCGGGGGACATAATACCAATTATTTCATAATTGGTATTATGTCCCCCGATTACACCCGATTACCCGAACGAAAGGGACGTAAAATGGATAAGCCGAACCTAAAGCTGCTGAAACCTGCTCTCTACTCTACCCCCACCCGTAAGGCTTATCTCCAAATAGAGTTTTTAGGATGTCCGTAGGCAGTGACCATATGTTTGTAAGTCGTGATGAATTATTGTGGATGTTAAGGCAAATTTACGGTCGGAGAATCAAGCAGGATGAATTGATTCGTAAATTCAAGAACCGTGGTATTGCCAGCTTGTTGCCATATTTTGATGGAATTGAATCACTATTCAACGATCGCGATGATAAGTCGGCCGTCATAAAGAAAGCTGTTCGTGCTTTAGGGGCCAGGAGTAATCGTGAAATTGATGTTGGTTTTTATGCAAACGAAATATCCTTCCTGAATTTGCGAGATAATTTGCTGCCAGCCCTTATCCGGGCCATCAGCCTTGAGGATGCTTCTGTTTTAGACAAAGGAGCGAGGGTCAGCGTGCGCCACGATAGTGACAGCCGTTACGTTAGACCCGGCAGCGAAGGATTTATTACGGAAAAACTGGATGGTTCCTCAAGAGTCAAGTTTTACTTCACTGCCGGCCCCTATGGCGTTGATACTTTCGCAACGGAAATTCCTGATGCAGATCTTCAACTTCTGCCGCTGGATACCCTTCTCGAACGACATCAGGATGTTCCTGGCGTGGCCCGATACTTTTTTAATGACGCCATGCTTAGATCGATGAAAACCGCTATCGATTCCTCCGTCTATTCTTTTGCTGCGGACTGCGCTGTAAAGTTCCTGATTGATCAGGGCTTCATGAAGATGGTTGGCGACGAATATGTCGGTGTTCTTGACCGGATTTTTCCGGTTCTTGCTCCTGCCCTTGATAAAACCTACAGGGATCCGAGTTTGTTCAGTTCTCCTACCTTGTCCTGTCCTCCATCTGAGAGGAAGGCGCATGTTTTACGATTGGAACTAACGACCGGTTGTGATTACAACCGCTGTACCTTCTGCTCTGAATATTCGGAGATGCCGGCGGTGACGAAATCTTTTGCTGAGTTCAAAGAGCATGTCGACCGAGTTGCTGAAATTATCAGCGCGGAAAAGGCGCGCATCCAGAGATTGTTCATCGGTAGTGGCAATTCGCTGGGGGTAGATACCGATTTGCTGCTGTGCTGCCTGGATTATGCCAGTGATGTTTTTAATCCTGAAAAGATTTCCCTTTACGGTCGCACTGCTGCGATATTGGAAAAATCCGTTGATGAGTTACAACAGCTCAAAGAGACGGGGGTGTTTCTGGTTTACTGGGGCCTCGAAAGCGGATCTGATGAGGTGCTGAACTACATCAACAAGGATTGTAGCCGGGATGACATGATCATAGCGTCGAAAAAATTGGTTGCTGCGGGCATCGACGTGTCCGCCATGTTGATGCCGGGGGTAGGGGGCTTAAAGTTTTCGCGGCAGCACGTTGAAGGTACCCTGGAACTATTACACAGCATTGACATCAAATACCTGACCCTGCTCTCAATCAATCCTGCAGATTTTTCTTTGTACGAAAGAAATATGCAATCTGAAATCGATAACCGCCACTTAACTCCTGATGAGATCAATGCGCAGGTTTACAAGCTGCTGGAAGGTCTCAAACCTACCGGCGTACAGATCGGGATGTTTACCGAAGAAATCGATCAGGCAAGCAGCAATACCAAGCGCTTTAATTGTCAATTTACCGAGGCCAACAAGGATTTCTTGCTGAGGGAGTTCTGGAATGTGTAGAGCCGAAAATTTTTTTGCCCCTGTCAGTTGCCCGCCAAGTCATGTGCGGATGGCCTGAATAGGCTTTTAGTCTTCTCCCGAAACATGTAATATGCCAAGCGCAAAACAGCGCAAAATTCTGGTTGATTTCGCCGGCGCCGTTGTTAACTAATTTTCCCGAACATTCAATGCGCTCGCAGTTGAATTGACGTTTATCTTTAAGCAATCAGCACAACATAAGGAGGTTGATATGTCAGTAAACAAGGTGATCCTGGTCGGAAACCTGGGCAAAGATCCGGAACTTCGCTACACCCCGTCCGGCACAGCAGTGGCGACATTCTCTCTGGCGACCACAGAGCGATACAAGGATCGTGACGGCCAGAGGCAGGAAAAAACCGAGTGGCACAATATCGTCGCCTGGCGGCAACTCGCGGAAATCTGTGGCAAGTTCCTCCACAAGGGGAAGCAGGTCTATATTGAGGGGAAGATTCAGACCCGGTCCTATGACGATCGCGATGGTAACAAGCGCTACATTACCGAGATCGTTGTCGATCAGATGCAGATGCTCGGCAGCAAGGATGACGGACAGCGGGGTGGTGGCGGTTACGGCAGTGAACAGGACAGTGGTACTCAACAGCGTGGAGGGGAACAGGACAGCGATTCGTCTCAGCGTGGGGGTCAGCAGAAATCGGTGGGCAGTTCACGTGGGGAGGAGTTTGAAGAGCCGGTGTTTAATTCTGACGACGAAATTCCGTTTTAGCCATCATTGTTGCCCCCTATGTGGCGACAGATATTTGCTTTTAGTTCCCCGAATAAACGCCTGCTGTTATTGATGGCAGGCGTTTGTTTTTTGTGGAGCGGCATGCTGATGGCGCTGTGGTTTGCTGCTGAGCGTTTCAGCCTGACGTCTGTCTGGTGGCCAGCGCTTTTTGTGTTTGTTCAGTTATATCTGGCGGCCCAGACGTTAGTGCCGGTCTTGTTCATGGAGTCGGAAAAACGCTCGCGTGGTTTTTACCTCTTCTGGGTGTTGGTGCTGGGAGGACTTGTTTGGCTGGTCAATCAGTTGGCGGTTATTGACGCCTGGCCGCTATCAGAGTCTCTGGCTTCGGGCGTACTGTTGTTCTCCGGAAGCCTGATCGGCATTGCTCTGGCACGCTACGTCAAGCGGCTGTGGGAAGTGCTGCCCTTGTGTCTGGTGATGATGCTGGCAGATTTTTACAGTTGGGCGGCGGGCCCTACCGCTGAATTTGCTCGTAAGATAGAAACCTACTATCTGGATCCTGTTGGTCCTCCTCCTTTGATCGATATGGTGCTGGTCAAGTTTTCCTATCCAGGAGCGCCGGGCCTGGTTCCGGTATTTGGAGTATCTGACTGGATCATGGTTGTTTTTTTTGCAGTAGTGGCACGGCGCTTCGGGATCAATGACAATCTGATCGGGTCGCCGCCGTCAGGGCACTATCCGGATCGATTGTGTGGGCGCTATTTGCCGATTTCAATCGTTGCCCTGTTTCTGGCGATCATGCTTGCCCACGTCAGCGGTTCCTTTATCCCTGCCTTGCCTGTAATTGCTCTGATGGTGGTTGTTTTTTACCTGGTGCGGGCATTGTCTGAAAAGCTGCTCAAGAGGAAGAACTGATGTCGTTTTTTAGGTGGTCGAAATGGGCCTGACTGCGCAGATCCTGTTCGCCGCAATGGCGCAGAATGAATTCTCTGGTTTTATCGTGCAGCCACAGAGCCTGGTGCCAGTTATCCTCAGTTTGCTTCTCAGCCGGCATCCTGATCGGTTCACCGATCTGAATATTGATCTGACTGTAACGAGGAAACCATGATCCGTCGCGCAGGACGCTGCGGGTACCACGGATAGCAACCGGAACAATCGGCAGAGCGCTCTCGGCGGCGGTAACAAAAGCACCCATGCGAAATCCGCGTAATCCTGCCACCCGGGTGAAGGTTCCTTCAGGAAAAAACAGCAGGGTTTGCCCGGATTGTGTCTGCTGCTTCAGGCGCTTTGTGTCGCTGAGGCTGCGCTCGATATCAAGGCGTTCGACAAATTCAGTGCCGATGCGACGTAGCATGAAGCTGACCAGTGGCCGCTGTTGCAACTCGGCTTTGGCAACAAAGGCAAAAGGGATCGGCACGGTTGCCGGCATCAGGTAGACATCGAAAAAACTGGCATGATTGACTACCAGTACGCAGTTTTCCCGGCGTGGTACGTTCTGCCTTCCCGCGATGGTCGCGGGTAGAAAGCTCAAGCCCAAAAAACCTCTGGCCAGTAGATGCAGGGGACGCCAGTTCCAGCGTTGACGCGGCAAGGCCAGAATCACCAGGCTGGCGCTGAACAGTGCCAGTCCAAACAGTGACCAGAGATAAGTGGCGTACAAAAAGCGCGCGCCGCTTTCACTGGCTCTTTTCCCGGCGGCTCCCAGGGTGGCGAGTAACATGCGCATATTCTGCCGCCAGGGCTTTTCGGTTTTTCCCAGTTCGCCGCGCTGGTAGAGTTCGCGGCAGGCGGAGCGGCGAATTTTGCCGCTGGAGGTCTTCAGTACCGAGTGAGGGGGGACCAGCAGCAGTTTGTCCGGGGGAGTGCCGAGCAGGTCGACCGACAGGGACTTGATCTGTGTCTGCAGCTTTTTCCGCACCCGTTCATCTGTTTCCCGGGTTTCAGCGACGACGACCAGATGCTCGCTGCCGGTTGCTGGATCGGGACAGCCGAAAACAACAACATTTCCCTTGCGGATACCGGGCACTGTTCCGACCGCTTCTTCAAGTTCCTGAGGGTAGATGTTGCGGCCAGCGATAATGATCAGATCTTTGCTGCGCCCGGTGAGATACAGATCACCGTCGGCGATATATCCCCGATCGCCGGTATTGAGCCAGTCGCCGTCAAAGAGCTGACGGGTAGCCTCCGGATTGCGATAGTAGCCGCTACAGGCTGAGGGGCCGCGAAATTGTACGCGGCCCTCACGCCGATCGGTAATCTCCCGGCCGCTTGCGTCAACGATCCGTACTTCATGACCGTCCAGAGGGTGGCCACAGGCAACCATATGCAGCGCTTTGTCGCTTTCTTCTGTCGGCACCGCCGTGCCGGTGGCTGCCAGGGTGTCACGGTCAATGCAGTCAATCAGAGGTTCGCGATCGCGTGGTGGAAAGGTCAGTCCTACGGTGTTTTCTGCCAGCCCGTATACCGGGGTCAGTACTTCAGGGCGCAATCCATAGGCGGCAAAGCGCTTACTGAATTTTTGCAGGGTGACGGCACTGACCGGTTCGGCACCGTTGAAGGCCCCGCGCCAACTGCTCAGATCAAGACCTTCGAGTGCGTCAGCGCTGATCCTGTTAAGGCAGATTTCGTAAGCAAAATTCGGTGCCGGTGACAGGGTTCCCCGATAGCGATGAATGGCCCATAGCCAGCGCTCGGGTCTGCCGAGAAAGTCAAGAGGTGACATCAACACGACAGGAACAGCGAAATAAAGACCAGCCAGCCAGGTTCCGATCAGACCCATATCGTGATAAAGAGGCAGCCAGCTGATAATGACATCGTCCCGACGAACGTCGACGGCTTTACCAAGGGCGCGGATATTTGCCAACAGATTGGCATGGCTGAGGACGACCCCCTTGGGGTTGCCGGTGCTACCCGAAGTATACTGGAGAAAGGCCGTATCTTCGGGTTTGAGAACCGGCTGCTGATAGTGGTCGGGCTGACGGTACAGGTCTTCCGGCGTGACCAGGTGCTCGAGGGATTTGAGTTGTGCTTTGAGCAGGCGTGCAAAGACCAGAGCCTCAGGCATGGTAATGAGAGTCACTGCCTGGCAGTTGTCCAGAATTGTTCGCTGCCGCAACAGATGGTTTTCGAGCTGGGTACGGCGGACCGGCGGATACAGCGGCACTGGAATGCCGCCGGCCAGAAGGATGCCGAAGAACGAGAAGAGGTAGTCTTTGCCGGTCGGTAGCATGATGGCTACCGCCGCCCCTCCTTTGATGCCACGCCATTGCAGTCCGGCGGCGATCCTGATGGCGCCATCCTGGAGATCCTGGTAGGTGAGGGCTTCTCCTTTGGTCTCGTCGCTGTAAAGTCGCACATGAACCTGATCAGGTTGCCGCTCCACGTGCCATTGCAGGGCATCAATCAGGGTCAGGGCTTGGTCGGGGGTGCCTGCTGTGGTATCGGCCTGTTCGCTACTGATGCGCTCTGCGGTTATTTCGACAGGAAGGTCTGTGCTCTTCAGCAGGGCTTTGAGCAGATCCTCGACTTGTTCCGCTTCCGCCAGAGCTTGCTCGGAAAGGCTTAAGCCGTATTCTTTTTCCAGGCGGCTGAGCAGTTCCATGCGCGCGGCACTGTCCAGACCGAGATCGCGGTCAAGATAACTGTCAAGTTCGACTTCCGGCTGTTGCTGCGGGTACAGATCGGCCACCATGCTCCTGAGCATGGTCAGCAGTCCGGCTCTGATCTGCCCGGCATCCGGATCATGTCGACGGTCAGTCATATTAAAACGGCATCTCCTTATTCTGTGCGAACGATTTGTGCCTCCAGTGGGTCTTGGCTGGAAGGTGTCAAGGTGGCAAATCGTTTTTCAAGGCGGTCCAGGTGTATGCTCCAAAGAGATCGAAAGGTCGGGTAGTTATGGCTGCCTTGCAGGGTAAATATCCGTTCTTCCGGCAGGGCAGCGGCCAGCAGTTCCGGACCGTTCTTGGCCACCCCGTCCCTGGTTCCATAGCCCAGATACACAGGAGGATAGTTGTCGGGAGCGGCAATATAATCTTGAACGAACGTCCAGATGAGGATCTGCCAGTTGTCGATGGCGCTGTTGTCGGCATCCCAGTTATTGATGCCGCCGGCGGTTTCGATCTCACGGCGGATTGTGCCCCACCCCATGAAGGGGCTGACCAGCATCACGGCTTCGATATCTTCCGGATATTCCCTGATGTAGAAGAGACTGCCGAGCCCGCCCATTGAAAAACCGGCCAGCCAGAAACGCGCATAACCCCGCTGTTTGGCCGGCTCGATGATGTCTTCCTTGATCCGATCGACCACCGATTCACTTTTATAGTAGCCGTAATGAGCATTGGGAACGACGATATCAACCGGCAGGTTTCTTTCTCTGACCTGATCAATCAGGCCAAAGCGTTCAAAATCGGTATGTGAGCCGCCGATGCCGCGCAGAAAAATCAGCAGGTCGGTATTGCCTGAGTTCTCTGTCTGACCGTATTCAAGAACGGGTACGGGAATCTGCGCTTTGGGGACACATCCGGTCGACAAAAGGGTAATTGCCAGCAGTAGCAAGATTCGGTTGAGCGACATCAGATACTCCTGATTAAGGGGGATTCCTGTGATTATATAGAACGCGTTCAGGCGCGCTGTCAATCGCCGTCTGAACGCCTGGTTGTGGCTGTTCTTTGTCCAAATCGCAATCGCGATCGAAATCGAGTTCGATAGTGATTTCGATTTGGACAGTCACAACATTGTTTCTTTGTTCGTTATGATGGCTAATGTATATAGGCCTCGGTGA
>SLDV01000029.1 GCA_007125165.1 Geobacteraceae bacterium
CCGATGTGAAAGGAAAGTTCCTTGAAAGTTGCTTTGGTATCAAAATCGGTATTGTCATCTCTGGACTTGTTCATCATTTGGAGGATGGTGTTCGCCCCATTCACGTAGGCTGCGTGGTGCTTGTCATGGTGCAGTCGTAACAGGTCTTCGGATATTACCGGTGCCAGCGCATCGTAATCGTATTCAAGCTTCGGTAACTCGTACATTTTGGCTGTCTCCATTTTGTTATCTCCTTTGTTGGTTTTATGTTCCGCGCAACATTCGCGTATGGCTGTGCTTCGTCCAAATCGAAATCGCTATCGGGATCGGGATCGAAATCGATCTTGCTGTTGCCGTAGATCGTCTGTTTCTCTCGAACCTGGTAGCTCCCTCAAACCAGCCGATCTGGTCGATCAAAAAGCGGTTGATCTCAAGCTTCTCCCTGTTCAAGTGTCATTTCTCTTCGATCCCGATAGCGATCCCGATTTCGATTTGGACTGAACCACCCGTGTTGCAGAAAAGAGCAGTTTTTCGGATATAATCTAATAAACAAGGGCGTTATCCACCGATTTCACCTGCTCGAAGCTGCGCGCTGTTGCTATTGCCCGATCGATACTTTGCTGGGAATCAACAGTGCCGCTCAGCTTTACCACACCATTTGTGGTGGTCACTTCGATATCGAGTACGTTCAGCAACGGATCGCGCAGAATTTCGGCTTTGATTCTGGCTGTGATTGCAGCATCATCCATAAAGTCACCGGCTCTTTCGATTTGATCGGTGACCGCTTCTGCTGCACTTTCAGTTTGTTGGCTGCTACTCTCTGCCGCTCTTTCAGCTCTCTGAGTTGGAGTTTCGGCTGTTTCCTGTGATTGGCAACCGGCCAGGACGAAAATAAAAACCAGACTGAAGACGATAAAAAAGCCATTGAATGTTGTTCTCATTTCAAATTTCCTTTCATAGTTGGATTGTGTCCAAGGCGCTGGAGCACCTGGGCGGGGTTGTTCTTTATCCAAATCGAAATCGTTCTTGCCGTTGGTGTAGATCGTCCGTTCCTTTCGAATCTGGTACCCCCGTCAACCCCAGGCGACCAGTCGATCGAAAGGGAGCTGTTCGTGCCCAGCGATCAATATTTTCCGATTTCGATTTCGATCCCGATTTCGATTTGAACTTCATGACCACTTTCAGATTCGTCCCGTAACCAACAGGATGATCACGATCAGAAGGACTAAGCCGATGCCGCCACTGGGATAGGCTCCCCAGCTTCTGCTATACCCCCAGGTTGGCAGGGCGCCGATAAGCAGCAAGACTAGAATGATCAACAAAATTGTTCCCATGGTAATTCTCCTTATAGTTGTCGGTATGATGCAGTGGGTTAATGAGCAACTATCATGCCACGACAACCAATCTTGAACATTGCGTAACGGGCTGGAATTAAAGAGAAAAAAATAAACGAGGGGGGAAAGGACATAGTGGGGCCGGATGGTACCGCCGTCATATATAATATAACCGTCAGATATGATGGGAGGCGCACAGTCCGGTGATCTTTTTTTGATTCTCCACAGTGCTGTGAAGTTCCCCGACAGTCGCAAAAAAACCCGGCACCAATTACTCGATACCGGGCTCTTATTGCCTTGGTGGAAGAACAAGTGAAATCTCTGGTTCTGGTCGTCATTCCCGCATAGGCCGGGAAGCCGGAATGTTGCTTTAGACGCTGCGACGACGATACAGCGCCATGCCGACCAATCCGGAACCGAGGAGCAGCAGAGTGCCGGGCTCGGGAACAGGTGTGGTGGCTACATCAACCCGTAAAAACAGGTTTTCCTGGGTCCCTTCGGCAAAATTATCTTCCGACCATATCCACTGTGCATCGGTCGAAATTCCTTCAACGGCACTGCCTTTGACATTGGTCCAGATATTGTCCCCGCCGTTGTAACCGTATCCGGTAGCAGCCTGCCAGTTCCAACCATCAGCGTTGAAGTCGGCTGAATTGCCACCATTTACTGAGTAAAACCAACTCGTATCAGTCAGTAACGTGCTGCCGTTGCCCAAATCGATCTGGGCCAGAAAGCCGGCCGGATTACCACTACTGTACGCACCGAAATTGCTCACGCTCCAAACAAGTGAGAAGTTTGACGCAGGAGCCAGTTTCATTACAGCGGTATCCGCTATCTGCCAATTCCCGCGGTTGTCGCCGGCAGACAGGTTTTGCGCTGCGGCCATTTCACTCTGGACATACCAGGTATTCGTAATGTTATCGGCCGTGTAGGTAATCGTAATGGCCCAAACGTTACCCACCCACACAAACATGCTGATAACAACAACCATGAACAAAAATCTTTTCATCACTCTCTCCTTCCTTTCAACGTAAATAGTTAACATACAGAACGCATACAGAACGCGTACAAAGAGATGAGCACATTACGTGCCAATTCATGGTTTTGGCGGATTGTACTCAGGAAGGAGGAGCTGTGTAGATAATTGACATTAAAATCATCGTGTCACGACCATTCGCCTGGTCCTCAAGGCATAAAGACATCAAGGGAGAAAAACCAGAAAATCTATTAAATACAGATAGTCACAGATGTCATGTAGACAATAGTTAAGAATCCTGGTTTTTGTTTTGAGGTATAAACCGTAAGATGAAACTAAGGGGGCAAAAACTTGATCGAGGGGCGAGGTTGCAGCAGGGTCGGCCGGTACCACCGTCATATATAATATAACCGTCAGATATGGTGGGAGAGGTTGACGGTCTATTGGTGTTGATCGAAGATCATTGCGAAGTCCGGCGCTATATTCTTGAAGGCATCAAGAACCGCTGGATCAAAATGCCCCGGCATGGTTTTGCCGTCACCTTTGGTGATGATCCTGCAAGTCTTCTGGTGGTCATGGGCCGGTTTGTAAGGTCGCCTGCCCCTGAGCGCATCATACTGATCAACCAGCATGACGATCCTGCTCTCAAGGGGTATTTCTTCCCCCTTGAGTCCTCTTGGGTAGCCGCCGCCGTCCCACCGTTCGTGATGATTCAGAGCTATCGAAGTCGCCATCCGGATGCCGGGATAGGCCGATCCTGCGAGTATTTTTGCGCCGATTTCCGAATGGTTCTTCATGATGTTGAACTCATCCCGGGTCAGAGGGCCGGGCTTCAAGAGGATGTTGTCCGGTATGCCGATCTTGCCGATGTCATGCAGTACGCCGGCAAAGGCAATGGTCTCAATAAATTCCATCGGCATCTGCAGCGCCTCGGCCATCTTTTTCGCGTATAACCCGATCTTTGCGATATGGTTGCCGGTTTCCGCATCGCGAAACTCTGCGGCGGCCGTGAGTTTCTGCACCATCTCGAAGCTCATGCTTTTCAGGTCCTCGGTTCTTGCCCGCACCTCGTCTTCCAGGATCTGATTATGCTTCAGCATAAAGTCCTCGAAGGCCTTGATCTTGAGCAGGTTGCGGACCCGGATGGTCAGCTCGATCTTATCGATGGGTTTGGAAAGAAAATCATTCGCGAACACCGCGAGCCCTTTGAGCTTTGCTTCTCTATCGTACTGCGCCGTTACCATGATGATCGGTATACTCAGGGTGCTCGGGTCTTCTTTTATCATCCGGCAGGCCGTGTAACCGTCCATAACCGGCATGCGGATATCCAGGATAATCAGGTCTGGTTGGTTTTCTTTGGCCTTGCGTACCGCTTCTTCGCCGTTAAAGGCAAACTCCACTTTATAGCCTATCGGCATGAGCCACTGAGTGAGCAGTTTGAGGTTGTTTTCCTCATCGTCGACCAGTAAAATTTTTTCACCAGACATAAGCTTCTCCTCGTAGCCATGATGGCTGTATCATTCATAAAACCTGAAAAAGCAGTTATCCACGGAAAACACGGAATCCACGAACAAAATCAGAATGACATACAACTTATTGAGTAGCCTGTCTGGTGAATGACTGATTTCCTGTAATGGTTCATTTTTCCGTGCCTTTTCGTGTATTCCGTGGACCCAAAGCCATTTTCAGGCAAGTCGTCATTTGGTCAATGTCACCGATCCAGAATTTCCCGTATTTTGATTAACAAGCTTTTTGTCTGGAAAGGTTTCTGGATGAAGTCAAAATCCGTTGCGGGAAATTCATCCTTCTTGAAGATATCTGTGGTATAGCCGCTGGCGAAAAGGATCTTTATTCCAGGACGGTCGTTAAGGATCGCTGCAGCGACCTCTTTGCCGTTTTGCTTCGGCATGATCATATCCAGCAGGACGAGGCTGATCCGCTCCCGGTTTTCCCGGAATCCGGCGATCGTTTCTTGCCCATCCTGCGTAGTGATGACCTCGTAGCCGAAGGCCTCCAGGGAGATTCTGATCAGTGTCCGCAGGTCAGGGTCGTCCTCGGCAATAAGAATAGTCTCATGGCCACCTGTGACCGGCTCGTCTTTGGCCACGGTTTGAACCGGGGCTGCTGCTTCTTCATTGAGCGGAAAATAAATGTTGAATGTCGTGCCATGCCCCGGTTCGCTGTAGGCTTTGATATAGCCACCATGCTGTTTGATGATCCCATAGGAAACCGCGAGTCCGAGTCCGGTTCCCTGGCCGGGATTCTTGGTGGTAAAAAAAGGCTCGAAAATCCGCTTCAGTGTTTTTTCATCTATCCCTGAACCGCTATCGGAAATCGAGATCAGCGCATATCTGCCGGGTTTGCCACCGTCAAAACCGGCAACATCGGCTTCATCCATGTCCACCTGGCTGGTGCTAATAATGAGCTGCCCCCCCTCCTGCATGGCGTCTTTGGCATTGGTGACCAGGTTCATCAGCACCTGCTCAATCAGTCCGGCATCAGCCGACACGATCAAGGATTGCTCCGTCAGGGCCAGATGGAACGAGATATTTTCCCTGATAATGCGTTCAAGAATTTTTCGCAGGTCAAGAATGAGCTTGTTGAGGTTAAGAGGCTTTACGTCAACAGCCTCTTTTCTGCTGAAATCCAGGAGCCTTCTGGTGAGATTTACCGCCTTGTCGGCGGCGAGGAGCACCGTATGCATGTGTCCACTTGCCGGACTGTCAGCAGCCAGGGTCTCCTGAGCCATGGTGCCATACCCCACGATCACATTGAGGATGTTATTGAAATCATGCGCAATGCCCCCGGTCAGGGTGTTGATCGCTTCCATCTTCTGGGCGTGGCGGAGTTGCGCTTCCAGATTTTTCTGTTCGCTGACATCCCGTACCAGTTCGATCACGGCCACGGTTTTTCCTGCTATATCCCGCAACGGCGAGGCGGTCATCTCGAACGTGCGTTGCTCCTTGCCGATCCAGGTCGTTATTACCCCCTTATGAAGGCCGCCATCACCGAAGGCCAGGATACCGGGACACCCTTCACAAGGCGGGTCTTTGTAGCCATAGACCGAGAAGCAATACTCTCCCAGTTGGCTACCGAATAAACGTTTATGGAATTCATTCTGATAGATAACCTTATAGTCGGTATCCTGAATAGTGAGTCCTTCCCCCATGGAGGCCATGATGGTTTCCAGCTTGGCCTTCCCTTCTTCGGCGGTGACCAGTGCTGCCCGCAACTCCTCCTCTATCTGTTTCTTTTTCGAAATATCGCGGATATTGCATTGCGCCAGGCTGGCCCGATCGACCATATAGATGTCCGTAAAGAGTTTCTTCCCGGACGTTGTTTTCACCAGGACATCCGGGTAGTTAAGAATACCGCTGTCGCGTAAAACATCCATCAGTGCGGGGAAATCGGTCATGTCGATGGGAACACCGAGATCCTGCAGGGTTTTTCCGTGGGATTCCTCTTCTGAATAACCCAGCATGTCGATAGCGGCCGGATTGGCATGGGTAATATGGCCGGCGCTCTTTTCAAGCAGCACGATCCCGTCGTTGGCGGTCTCGAAAAGACGCCGGAAACGCTTCTCTGACTCGTTCAGCGAGTCTTCCAGGCGGCGGCGTTCGGTGACGTCCTCGATGGCCAGCAGAATGATCCGCTCCTGGCCCCAGGCGCGTTCAATCTGTCGGGCATTGAGCAACATGATGCGCCGGCCGATGGCGGAGAAATGATGCTCTACCTCATAGTTATCAAAGCTGGTTTTCTCAGGCAGGATGTTTTCCAACAACTCACGTAGTTTGGGAATATCCCATTGCTTGTTGCCCAGCTCATAGATGTACTGACCAAGGGTCTGTGCCGGTTTGACCTTGAACACTTCGTAGAAGGAGCGGCTCACCGAAACCACCGTCAAGTCTTTGTCGAGGACGATCAGCGGTTCGCGCACGGTGTCGATGATGTTCTCAGCGAACTCTCTGGAACCGGTGACGATTTTGTTCTCTTTCATCTGAGTCTCCGACGTGAATCTCACAACAGGTTGTGGCTGTCATGCTTACGCAGAACGTCTTTTTGTTCTATTGCGCCGGTGCAAATAATTGAATATTCATCGTCGGGGCAGGCACAGGGACCTGCCCCGACGATTTGGATGTTTATGCACTAGTGCATGAACCAGGTGCGGCGTAAAAGCTCATCCGGTTAGGACCGGATTTTTTGGCTTTATACATGGCCCGATCCGCAGCATCGAGCAGGGCGACCGGAGAGGAGGCATCCTCGGGGTAGAGGGTGATGCCGATGCTGACGGAAATCCGGACAGACTGTTGCGCGATATGGAAGGGCAGCGCGAGTGTATCAATAATTGTCCGGGCCACAAGCTCAACATCCTTGGATTGCTTGGTACCGATGAGAATCAGGGTAAACTCATCGCCGCCCAAACGGGCAACCGTGTCGTCCGCCCGGACACAACCGGTAAGGCGCTTTGCCACCTCTGACAATAAGCGGTCCCCCGCTTCATGGCCGAGGGAGTCGTTGACGTCCTTGAAACCATCAAGATCCATAAACAGTACGGCAAGAGACAGGCTATTGCGTTGAGCATGTTTGACCTCCTGTTCCAGACGATCCATGAACAGACGTCGATTCGGCAGCCCGGTCAGCAGGTCATGGTGGGCGTTGTGTAATATGACTGCCTCGGCGAGTTCCTGTTCGGTAATATCCCGCGCAATGCAGACAATTGCTTCGGTGTTGCGCTGCTTATCCAGCACAGGTGCCAGCAAATACTCGAACCGTTCACCCCGGCCGGAAGCAAAGGTGTGGGTGAACTTGTCGCGGTAGGTGGACTGGTCAGCAATCACCTTTTCAAGATTGAGCTGGAATTCGGAGGCGAACGAAAGCCCGAGGTCAACGGTGGTCTTGCCGATGATCGCCTCGGGCGGCAGCGCAAAAAGGTTGGCAGTGGCCTTGTTGGCATAAATAAACTTGCCTTGAAGGTCAAGCACATAAATCGGATCAGGCGATGCGATCAGGATGGCGCCGAACAGCCGGGTTTCCATCTCTTTTATGGTCGCATACTGGTCCAGCGATTCGGCGACGGCCTGGTCTATGGCTTCATGGAATCGGGTGAGGTCTTCAAGCTGGCGCCCGGAGATCGTTGGGTGGGCTTTGGTCCAGAGCGACACGACGCTCGCTCGCAGGGCGCGAAATTCGGAAACGGTCTCATTGACGCTGAAGCCGCCGGCATGGCGTTCGCTACCATGATCTTCAGCTCCGGACTGCTCCCCATTCTCCGGCCCACGGCCTTTCGATTTGGCGGCCTGTTCGGACTTGCTCTGATATGAACCGAGATCGTCGGCAATCTCAAGCAGCATGTCCCTGGCGTGGTCGCGTAATCCGGTCTTGTCCATATGCCTGGCCTGAAGAATGGTTTTGGCAAACTCTTCCCAGCCTTGAAGAATCGACTCTAGTTCTGCCCGAATAAAATCAGCTAAGCGTGTATTCATCTGTCTTCCTTTGGCTTATAGAACATTCCCCTCTCTTGTTGCTAAAGGGGGGCTCCCCAGCTTCACCTCGACCTGATGGTCGCGGCGGTCATCCACCAGCGGAATGGTATCGCCTTCGATGACAACCCCGTCCAGGGTGATGCGTTGATCTTGAGCCGTTGCTTCAGCAACATTGCTGATCGTGAGATGGTACATGGTCTCGCGATAGCGGTAACGGACTGTGTACCCCGGCCAATGTGCCGGGATACAGGGTGCAATACGCAGTTGATCCACCTCCAGGTGCACGCCGAGCAAGGTTTCCACGGTCAGCCGGTACATCCAGCCCGCCGCTCCGGTGTACCAGGTCCAGCCGCCGCGACCGGTGTGGGGGGGGACAGCGTAAATGTCGGCGCACATAACGTACGGCTCGACCTGATAGCGCGCGATGTCCTGTGGTTCGCTGCCGTGATTGACAGGGTTGAGCATGGCGTACAACTCCCACGCGCGTTCGTGCTCACCCAGCAGGGCGAACGCCATCGTCGACCAGATCGCGGCATGGGTGTATTGCCCGCCGTTTTCACGCACGCCGGGCAGATAGCCTTTGATATAGCCCGGTTCAAGCGCGGATTGATCGAAGGGCGGCGTGAGCAGTTGAATGAGCTGTGCATCCCGTCGCACCAGCCGTTGGTCAAGCGCATCCATCGCCTGGCGAGCACGGCCGGGGTCGCCGCCGCGGGAGATAACCGCCCAGCTCTGGCTGATCGAATCGATCCGGCATTCATCGTTGTCAGAGGAACCTAAGGGGGTGCCGTCATCGAACCAGGCGCGCCGATACCAGGCTCCATCCCAGGCATGAGTCTCGATGTTGCTGAGCAGTTGTATCGCCTGTTCGCTGCAGAGGTCGGCGAAAACCTCGTCGTTGCGGCCCCGTGCCAGATCGGCAAACAGATTCAGGTTTTCGTACAGGAACCACGCCAGCCACACGCTTTCACCCTTGCCCTGGTGGCCGACCAGATTCATCCCATCATTCCAGTCACCGCAACCCATCAGCGGTAACTGATGCTCGCCAAAGCGTAAACCGTGGTTGATAGAGCGCACGCAATGTTCATAGAGGCTGGCTGTTTCACTCGACCGCTGTGGCTGGTCGTAGTAGGCCTCCTCTTCGGGATTGAGCAGACGTCCTTCAAGAAACGGAACCACTTCGTCGAGGACACCGGTATCACCGGTCGTCTGCACATAACGACAGGTGGCATAGGGGAGCCACAGATAATCATCGGAGAAATGAGTGCGCACCCCTTGTCCGTTTGGTGGGTGCCACCAGTGTTGTACGTCGCCCTGCGGGAACTGCCGCGAAGCGCAGCGGAGCAACTGCTCGCGGGCCAGCCAGGGTGTGGTATGAAGCAGTGCCATGGTGTCCTGCAACTGATCGCGAAACCCGTAGGCGCCGCCGGACTGGTAATAGCCGCTGCGGGCCCAGAGTCGGCAGGAGATGGTCTGGTAAACCAGCCAGCCGTTGGCGAGTACATCCAATGCGGGATCGGGGGTCTCGACCTGAACCGCACCGAGCGTATGGTTCCAGTGGTTCCATACCGCCTCCAACGCCAGCCGGGCGCCGGCTGTGCCGCCGAATTGGCGGATCAGAAGCTGCGCCTGGTCGAGATTGGCTGCCGCACCAAAGATAAATACAATCTCACGCTCTTGCCCCTCGGCCAGCTCAATGTGGGTTTGCACCGCGGCGCATGGATCGAGTCCCGCGCCGGTTCGGTTCGACAGGCGCTTACGCCCCATCGCCGCCGGATTGGACAGCGAACCGTTGCGGCCGATAAATTCGCAGCGGTTGCCACTTACCCGGCGTTCCGTCTCGCTGACCTGCACAAAAACGACCCGATTAGCGCATTCACGACCATAGGCATTGCGGGCCAACAGCGCCCCGCTGTGTGGATCCGTTTCGGTGACAATGTGCATCATATTGGCGTGACGCCATTCACCCAGTACCAGCTCCCAATAGCCGGTCAGCGACAAGCTGCGCGGGCGCCGTGACTGATTACGCAGTTTGACGACCAGAAACTTTACCGGAGCATCCATGGCGACGTAGGTGAACAGTTCCGAGGCGATACCGGCTTCAAGGTGCTCGAACGCGCTGTAGCCAAAGCCGTGGCGGCAGACATAGCCGCTGCGCCCACGGGCGGGGAGCGGTGTCGGCGACCAGAAGGCTCCCGTCTCCTCATCGCGAAGATAGAGGGCTTCGCCGCTCGTGTCACTTAAGGGGTCGTTGTGCCAGGTGGTCAACCGGAACTCGTGGGCATTCTCCGCCCAGGTGTAGGCGCTGCCGCTCTCGCTGACGACGGTGCCGATGTGCGGGCCGGCGATGACGTTGGCCCAGGGCGCCGGCGTGTTCTGACCCGGTTCGAGGGTAACGATGTATTCGTGGCCATCAGGGGTGAATCCCCCCGGACCGTTGCAGAAAATGCGCTCGCGCGGCAACAGGGGCTGGATCGGTTCTGGTGCCGGTTGCTGCACCGGCACCAGGCGGTCCGACTGTCGATCCGGCGAGATCCGGCGTTCGACCGGCTCGACCAGGGTTGCGACGGTTTCTGTGTAGACCACCCGGGCGACTGTCTGCAGCAACACCCGCTCATCCTCGGAGAGTTCCTCGGCGTTGCGCACGAAGATCCCACCCGGCTGGTTCAGCATCTGTGCTTCAGGACCGGTATTGATCATCCTCATGATCTGGTCGTGCAACTCAGCGCGGTAGGTCGAAAAATCCTCGTTGATGATCACCAGGTCGGTCGCCAGCCCCTTCATCCGCCAATAGGCGTGAGCTTGCAGTCCCTGTTTGACCAGGTCGATCCGGCTTAAGTCGCCGATGATGAGCAGAATAATCGGCAGGTCACCGGAAATGGCAAAACGCCACAGTCCTGATTGACCGAGCTGATTGCGGGCAATAACGCCCGCTGCGGCGCGGTGCAAGGCATTGCTGAAAACAACCGAAGTCGCCAGGCTGCTATAGCGCTGGGCCTCGACTTCGGTAATTCCCAGGTGGCGCAGCACCTCCTGGCTCTGGAACCAGGACATCTCAAAAGCACGCTCTACAAAGTGCCGATCACAATACTCGTCGAGCAAGGCCAGGGCGGCCTTACGGGTGTCCGCGACCCCGGAGATGATCTGTACGGTCACGGATTCATCCGGTGACAGGGTCAGGGTGCGGCGGATGGCGACGATCGGGTCAAGCACCGGACCTTCCGTATTCGACAGCCGCGAACGGCGCTCAGGACTGTCGACGGCCACCGGATTAGCCGTGGTCCGTCCGCGTCCGATAAATTTGCTGCGATCCGTCTCAAAAGAGGGTTCGTCGCTCACGGCCCCCGGCGCCGACAGCAGGTGAAACATCCATGGCACCTGCTCTCCCGGCATACGGGCGCGGCGCGTGCAGAGGATCGCCTGACGCTCGGGCAGGATTTCGGTTTGCACAAACAGATTGCTGAACACGCGATGGGCCAGATCGGCATTGAGGGGAGCCAGTACAATCTCAGCGTAACTGGTCAGCTCGATATGGCGGATCCGGGATGACTGGTTGGTGAGGGTGACCCGGCGGATCTCGACATCGTCCTCAGGGGAGACACCGATCTCGGTGTGGGTGTCGATCCCCTCGTCGCGGCGTCGGTATTCAGCCCGCCCCTGGACGAAAATTGCCTCATAATGCTCGGCCTTGCGCCGGGTCGGTTGATAGGCGCCGGACCAGAAGCGTCCCGAGTCGCCGTCGCGCAGGTAAATAAAGGACCCCCAGCAATCGCTGGTGGCATCCTCACGCCAGCGGGTGACGGCCAGGTCGTGCCAGCGACTGTAGCCGCCGCCGGCATGGGTCGCCATGACGTGGTAGTTACCGTTGGATAACAGATGAATTTCCGGGGCCGGCGTGTTCAGGTTGGTAAAGACGCGCATGATATCGCCGGTCTCTTCAACCGGCCGCGCGGCGGCGCTCACTTCGGCGGCGTGGGGGTAGACCGTTGCTACCTTCTTTGGTACCCGTTCCTGCAGCAACAACTCGGTTGCCTTTAACATGGGGTCGGACATGAAACGGCGCTGCATCGGTTGACCCTGCAGGACATGGGCATAGGCCAACAGGCTCATCCCCAGATGATGGGCCATGAAGGTACGAACAACGACGTGGTTCTTCCCCCGCGGCACCCGCGATGGGGTGTAATCAATTGCCTCAAAGAACCCGTACCCACCCTGGAAACCATGACTCGCCAGCGTCTGCAGGTTGCGGCAGGCATCTTTCGGCAACACCGTCAACGCCAGGGCGCTGGCGTAAGGAGCGATGACCAGATCCTCTCCCAGGCCGCGCTTGAAACCGAGTCCAGGTACACCAAAGGCGCGATATTGATAGATCTGGTGCATATCGGTGAGGTTATAGCACGACTCGGAGATGCCCCAGGGCACAGCGCGTTGCCGGCCGTATTCAATCTGGCGCGATACCGCGGCTTTGCAGGTCTGCTCCAGGAGGGTATTGGCGTGACTCGGCATGATCAACTGCGGCATGAGGTACTCGAACATCGAACCGCTCCAGGAAATCAGGCTGACGTCGCCGCCATGACTGGTCAGCATACGACCGAGGGAGAACCAATGCTTTTGGGGAACCTGCCCCTCGGCGATGAGCAGAAAACTGGCCAGACGTGCTTCGGAGGCGAGCAGATCGTAACAGGCCGGATCGCGCCGGTGTTCCCCGACGTCGTAACCGATGGCCAGCAGGCCGCGCGAGCTGTTGTAAAGAAAGTCGAAATTCATCACCGCCAGTTCGCCACAACGCTGGATCAGGGCATCGATGGTTTTGAGCCGCTTGGCTGCGGCCAGCGAGCGCACGCCCGTGCCGGTCGGAGCGCCGGTTGCCAGTTCCGCGAGCTTCGGAATGGCGTCAAACTGCTGTGGTTCAGACAGCAGCAGGCGCAATTCATTGCGCAGGGCGAGGGTTTGCCGGTCGAAAGCCTGTGCCCAGGAGGTGAGTTCATCATCGCCGGCCAGATGTGCCGGCAACCAGGCCAGCACCTCGCCACTCAGGCGCTGGATTTCATCCAGTAACAGTTCGACGGCGGCCAGAGTTTGGGGCGGATCGTTCAAGGTGGCGGTGGAGAGTCTGCTGCGCAGCGCGTGGATCTTTTCCGCCAGCTCCGGGACGGGCACGGCGGGCAGATGCTCGGCAAGCACCTCCAGGGTGTCCTGCAGGCCGGCAAAACTCCGGTTGGAGAACACCGGCTGGTCCTTCAGTTCGGCCAGTCCCGCCTTCAGGGTGAGCAGGCTGCCGATCAGATTGCCGCTGTCCACCGAAGAGATGTATTGGGGGCGCAACGGCTCAAGGGTGCTGGTGTCGTACCAGTTGTAAAAGTGACCGCGGTAGCGCTCCATTTTTGCCATGGTCGCCAGGGTGTTTTCGGTCAAGCGCAGGCATTCTCCAGCACTGATGAAACCGAAATCGCAGGCGCTCAGGTTGGCCAGTAGCCCCATACCGATGTTGGTGGGTGAGGTCCGTCGGGCGATGGCCGCGGTCGGCTGTTGTTGGACGTTGTCGGGGGGGAGCCAGTTATCGTCGGGGCCGACAAAGTCGGCGAAATAGCGCCAGGTGCGCCGCGCCGAGGTGCGTAAGAAGGTCCGTTGCGCTGCCGTCAGATCGGGTCTTGGCGCTGTCAGTGGTCGACTGATCCACCAGCCGACCAGAGGCGAAACCAGCCACAGCAGCAAAAACGGGGTAGCAAACAGCCATTGTGCCGGCGGCAAAAGCAAGACCAGCGCCATTCCCAGCAGCACCGCCAACACCGGACCGATCCACATTTCCACCATAAAATCGACCGGTGTGCGGCGCCTGTTACGGCGGGCATAGGATGGCAGTTGCCAGAGCAGCAGGCCGCGCCGGGTGAACAGCATCTGCCCCCCCGAACGCCGGATTGCATCCAGGGCAATCAGGGTATCGTAGGGGAGCAGGATCAAGGTCAGTAGAGCCAGCAGCAGCGGACGACCCGTGGATCTGCCGGTCAGATTCAGATGCAGCAGCCAGGCGCGGTCCGGGGGCTTGCGAATCAGTTCAATAGTGGTGGCCAGCAGGGTCGGCAAACAGACCACCGTCACCACCAGCAGCAGCCAGAACAATGTTGATCCCGGCCCCAGCAGCCAGCCCGCGATCAGCAGCGCCAGCAGCGCCGGCGGCACCAGGCTGCGGCGCAGGTTGTCGGACAGCTTCCACACCGTCAGGGCACTTAGGGAATTGGATTGTCGCTGCCCTGGCGCGCCGCCGGCCCCATTCGGCCCCGGTACCCGTGGCAGCAACCAGCCCGCTAACTGCCAGTCGCCGCGGATCCAGCGGTGGCGCCGACTGGCCTCTGTAGTGTAACTGGCGGGATGTTCTTCAATCAGATCGACATCGGTCACCAGTGCCGAGCGCGCATAGCCGCCTTCGAGCAGATCGTGACTGAGAATGAGATTCTCCGGAAAACGCCCGTTAACGGCCTGCCGAAAAGCATCCACATCGTAGATTCCCTTGCCGATGAATGACCCCTCACCGAAAATGTCCTGGTAGACATCCGACACCTCGCGGGTATAGGGATCGATGCCCGCATCGCCGGCGAACAGTTTGGTGAAGCGGGACTGGCCGGCACTGGTCAGACTGATCGAAACCCGCGGTTGGAGAATTGCAAAGCCTTCGACAACACGCCCTTTGGCAGTATCGTACAGCGGTCGATTAAGGGGATGGGCAAGGTTGCCGACCAGGGTGCGAGCCGCATCACGTGGCAGTTGGGTGTCGGTATCGAGGGTGATGACGTACCGGATCGATCCGAGCATGGCCGGATCGCCGACAACCTCCGAGAAGGCATCCAGCGCCTCGCCCCGGAGCCGGGCATTGAACTGTTCCAGCTTGCCGCGCTTGCGTTCATAGCCCATCCACACCCGTTCCACTGGGTTCCACAGTCGCGGCCGATGGAACAGGTAGAAAATGTTCGGGCGATCCTCCCGGTAGGTTGCATTGAGCGTTTCAACCGCGCTGCGCGCATAAACGAGCAACGCCTCGTCATCCGGCAGCGTTTGCTCGGACGCATCGAGAAAATCGGTCAACAGGGCAAAGTACAGATTGGCATCGCGATTGCCGAGATAGCGGATTTCCAGGGCTTCGAGCAGATTGTCGATGTCCTGTGGTTTCGCTATCAGGGTGGGAACGATGACCATGGTGCGATGCTGGTCCGGAATCCCTGTGGAAAAATCGAGCCGTGGCAACGTGCGCGGACGCAGGGTAAGAGCCACCAGCAGATTGATCAGTGCGCCGGCCAGGGCCGAAGTTCCGATGACCAGGGGCAGCGCCAACAGCCAGATCCGCCAGTCTCCCGAATCGAATCCGACCACGCCGAACACCCCTGCGGTCAGCAGCAGATTGAGCATCAGGATGGGACCGAGATACAGGAGGAGACAGCGTTTTCGGCCGGCCCGGCCGACCCGGCAGCGCCACGACAACCGGCAACCGACAGTACGCTCCAGGAGCAATCGGCCCTGATCAATAAGATAGTAGCCGACGTGTGCGGTGCGGTCGTTGTTGCTCGACTGCCCGGCTGCTGCCTGGGCCAGGTCGATGGCAGCCCGGGCTACCTCCAGCTCACTGCACTTGCTGTTCCGCGCCAGATCTTCGATCACATGCCGGTAGCGATCGCGGGTAGCAAAATCCTGGACGGGATGTACCCCCGGCGGATCGTCAGCCAGTGCCTTTTCGACGACACTGAGCGACTCAAAAAACTCGCGCCAATCCATGGCGTCGATGAAACGCAGACTACCGATGCTGTTGGCCATCGAGATCTGGTTGGCAGCGGCGGTGCGTCCGGCGGCTGCTGACAATTGGGCTGCCGTCACCCCCTGCTCGAGCAGTTTCTGCTCGACCCAGGTTTGCACAAAGGCCATCGGGGAGCCTTGAGCCTGGAGTCGGGAGTAAAATTCCTCTACGAACGGCGCGGTGAGCGGCACATCGGCATCAGCAAACTCGGCCAGCAACCGGATCAACTGATTCGGATTCCGTTCAGATGCCGTGAGCATGCGATCGGCCCAGGAGATGGCCGCATCGAGATCCTCGCGCCGATGGGCAATCCGCAGCCCGACGCGACTCAGATTTTCCAGCAAGGCCAGTTGCAGCATGATCGGGAAGGCCCACAATTCGCCGATTGTTAACGGCGTGACCTGCTGGTAAGCAACAATGAACTGGGTCGTGTTGTCTTCATCGATACGACCATCCATGTGCGAGATCAACTGCAAGGCGATGTCGTAGATGCGCGGGAACCCGGCGGACGGATCATCCGCCAGACAGGGCAACTGGCGGCTGTAACTACGGGGCAGATGCCGCCGCGCCAGCCCGATCTGTTGTTCAATAAGATAAAAATTGTCGAGCAGCCAGGCTTCTGCCGGTACGATCCGCTGAGCCGGGGGGGCGGCAGTCACAACGTCATACGCCGCCATCAGAACGCGGGCATTGTCGTCCAACCGCGGCAGCAAGCGATCCGCTCCCGGAGACGGATCAATACGATGCCGCCGTGCCAGCGTCAGGCTATGACGCTTGAGCTGCTCAAGGCTGAGCAGCTCCGTTCGCAGCAGCTCCGTTTCCCGGTCGGGTCTCAGTACCTGGCGGGTGCGGGGCACATGTCTCGATGTTTTCGTCGTTAACACATTCGCCTCGATTTCATTCTGCAGTTGATAAGGTGCCGGGTCGAGCTGTCCGGCTACTTTTCAAATAAGGATGCTTTTGCCAGCGAGTCCAGGTCGCGGTCAGAAACCGTCGGCAGATAACGCTTTCGGTAAAGCTCGTCATGGCAGATAGTAATAATGGCGACGAGGGGAGCCGCGACCAGAACACCCAGCACGCCGAAGGCGGCCACGCACAAGAGCATGGAAAAGATCACCGCCAACGGATGCATCCTCAACCCGCGGGACATGATGAACGGGATGAGCACGTTGCTCTCCAACGCCTGAATGGCGATATAGGCGAGTAAAACCCACAACAGGGTCATACCGCCCTGGTCGAGGGCGAGAAGCATTGCCGGCACGGCGCTGAGGATCGGCCCCAGAAATGGAATCGCTTCGAGGATAAAGGCGATAAGCCCAAGAACCAGGGCATCCATCAAGCCAAAAATCGGCCACATGAGCAGAAACACCAGCAGGCCGACCGTCAGCATCCCCAGCATCTGGGTCCCGACCCATCTGGGTACAAAAGCCCCAATCCGCTTTACGATGATCAGGGTTTGTTCGTGGTGGCGCTCCGGCACCAGGGAGAAAAGTCCCCGAAAGATCGGACATGGGTTCATCAGGGTAAAGATCGCTCCGAAGAAGACCGTCAACAAGACGACCAGGATCTGAGTCGCGTTGAACGCTATCGACGTGAAGTTGCCGATTACCCCCTGGAACATCTCGATCAAACCGGAACGCAGAGACCCCGTCTCCTTTGCCTTTTCGGGCGGTGCCCCTTCCGCGATCTCTCGCGCCGCATCGAAATCACCCTTTTGTGCCGCATCTCGGGAAATTTCACTTGAGACTTCGGCCTGGAGTTTATCTTCGGAAAGCACCGCCTTCTGTTCCATTTTAATCAGGGGCTTTTGCAGGCGTTCCCAGTAAGCAGGTATCTTTACCGAGAGTGTGGTCACCGCGTCCTTCATTGGCCCGAAGGCCGCCCAGCCGGTCAAGGCAACAACCAGAATGAGTGTTCCCACGAGCAGGCCCGTCGCCCTTTTTCTGCCACCACAGGGAGCAATCAATCGCGCTATGATGGGATTGACTGCCATCGTGATGAGCATCACCAGTAGAAACGACAGCAGAATGGGAGACAGCAGCCGGAACGACTGGATAAAAACAAACAACGCCGCCCCCAGGATCACGTAGAAAGTGATTGAGCGTGGTTTTGCCTCTATCCTGGGGTCGTTTGTCATGGTCTTTTTCGCCGTTGATAGTGAATCATCGTTCAACCTGCATCATGATCGTTTTATTGAAATGTTTTAAGCTCCCTGCTCTCGCTTCTACTCAGAATCCGGGACATCGGCTTGATCCAGTCTTCCCAGCGTTGATGGAGATTCGACTGATACTCAGTGGTCAGCGGCTGCAGAACGGTGTATTGCGAGGTCTGCTTCATGGTCTCGCGGGGCAGATTGACGTAGACTTTTGCCTTCAGCCAATTGACGTTCTCAATCCACAGGGACGAGAACATCACCTTTTTCCCCAGCCGGTTTTTCCGTACATCAATGATGAAATAGGGAATCGCCCAGGTCTTGATATCGATGAGAAAATCGTCGATATAGCCGAGGTCACCATCCGTTCCCCGGACCGGACTGTTGATCAGGTTTTGACAATTACGCATGTGGGGATCCCCGGCATGCCCGTCTTGTCGTGTGTTTGCCGTGCTGTCGGGCAGGGCAGGAATATCGTCGATCTGTTGTTTGGACAGACTGATTTCAATGGTTTGCATTTTCGTATTCACGCCTGTTATTGCACTGGGGGGGATCAAGATCTGCCGATCTTTAAACCAATGACCCATGTCGGCAACCAGGTAGCAAACCGTCCAGTGCTGATTGTCGCAGTGAAATCCCGTGACTTGACCAATCTCCCCGTAGCAGCTTTCCAATGTGTAACCTTTGAGATGTCGGGCTTTTTGCAGCATAAAAATTCCTTTTCACAACGAAAAATTTCTCGTTTCCGATTCGAAAAACCTATCCTGTATGTTGTCCATTCGGGCTTTCGGATGGACGCTGTTTAGACGTCGTGAGGATTAATCTTCTGTATTTTTCGATCGCCGCTTCAGCAGCACAAAGCCGATCATGCCGGTCACGAAGAGCCAGAGGGTGACGAGCTCGGGTACTGGTACAACAGCGAGGTTGTAATTATTGGCAAAAGTGACGGTTAAGCTGTCGGCGGGCATGGTGGAAAAACCTGTAGCGGGTATCAGTAGCGATATCAGGCACACAGCGCACAATCGTTGAATAAGACGAAACTCCATCACCTAGGTCTCCTGTTTGAAGTTTTTTCTGTCATCGGGCTTGTTTTGTTGTTTAGCTTTAACGGAAAAACGCCAGAGCTACATCAGAGAGCGCATTAACAACAGGCTCTGCAATCCGGCTGCTGCGCGACCGATGATGAGAGTTGGCGCTCAAAAGCAGACCTACTCCGACGCCGATACCCAGGGCGATCAATACGGATTTGCCCGGATTTTCGTAACTGTAACTCCTGGCCTTTTCATAGGTTTTGCTGACCTTTTCGGCCGTTTTGTCATAGGCATCGCTGAGCTTTTCGGATGTTTTGTCATAAGCGTCGCCGACCTTCTGTTCCGCTTGCGCGTAAGCTTCGGCCCCTTGTTCGAGGGTTTTTTCGGTTGTGTTGTTATCCTGGTGGTGATGAGTATTCATGATATCTCCTTCTGATTAATCGATGGTTAGTTCGCGTCCGCTGTTCGATCGCAGATGAACAACAGGCAGAGTTGAAAATCGGAAACTACCCGTCTCTGTCTGCCGGTGGTTGTTCGCCGCTGTCAAGATCCGGTTCTGTTTGATGACCGGCATCATTCCCGGCTGCCAGGATCTCCGGAGCTTTGTTGAGCCAGTTAGCGGCGGTTCGCGCGGCAATGCCCAGAAGGGTTATCTTGATCAGGCCGGGGCCGGCGATTCCCGCCAATCCGCTACGCACCGATGAGTTGAAGGTCGCCATCAGTCGCTCCATGGGCGTGGTGCGTCGCCGCACCATCCCTGCAGCCAGAAGGCCCAGACCGGCGGCAGCACCCACCGCCCAGAACGGAGATTTCCTCATATAACCGCGCCAATCCAGTTTTTCTTCGATATGTTCGCCAAGTTGCTCAACGGTTCGGGAGAAATTCTCCCCTGTGGCCGCAAGGTCCTGTTTAATCTCCTTGCTGCTGCGTTTGTTCTTAACAGACTCGGTGGTATCCTGAAGCTTGTTTTCCATGATGGCTATCCTCCCTGGCTACCCATTGATGTTGTCTATTTCCTCAGTAATCGGTAACCGACGAAACTGATCACGGCGCCGCAAATGGCAAGCGCCACCCCTACCACCAGCGCCGCCAGCGTCGGCGACATGACGGCTGTCAGTCCGATGATGAGTGCAGCACAAAGACTCAAAAGCGCGGCCAGACTGATGACTGCTCCCAGTGCCAGCAACATCAGGGCGCGGCGAACGGATCCCACTTTTTCGCTTACACGCTGGATTGCCAGCGCCACTTCGTCACGAACCATCGCTACGGAGTCGTTGACCAACTGGCCGAGCAGCATCCCGATAGATGCGCGTGGTATGGTCGAATCTTCGATTTCTTCTTCTTTATTATTCATTTTCATTCGCGAAAACCGTTCTTAGATTTTGCGTAACAGAACACCGAGAACCAGGCCTGCAGCTCCTGCGATCATCAGGCTACGCCCTGGATTCCGGGCGATATGGTTGCGCGCATTGGCCTGTTCACGCTCGTAGTCGAACTGCCGAATATAATCTGAAGACTTGTTCAACCACTGGGCTGCGTGCTTTTCAACATCAGCCAGATCGGAGTTTTTTTCATGCTCAGCTGCCGTTTTTTCGAGGGTACTTGCCGCCCGACACAACTTGTCGGCGACAGATTGCTTCAGCTCCTCGCAACAGCAGAGCTTGCCTGGAGCAGGGTCTTCCTGCGCCATGCCGGCAGATTTTTCGGCAGAATAATAGTCACTATTCATGGTTCGCCTCGTAAAGAACCGGTGACACAGTCGCTGAGGTCATACAGGTTATCAGCGACTGTGTTTGGTTCAGGTGATTAGTTTGCAGTTATTTTCCCGCTCACGGTCATCTGGTTGTCAACTGATCTCACGCCCTTGACGTCGCCTGCCAGTTTGCCGGCCAGGGATTTTTCGGCGTCGTTGCCGGCAATGCCACCCAGCGTTACCACGCCATCTGTGGTCGTGACGGTGGTTTTGACAGCACTGGTCGAGCGATGACTGAGTAGCGTCGTCTTGACCAGAGCAGTAATGGAGGCGTCGTCAATCTTGTCACCTATCGTTCTGTCCTCCGGCGTTTTGTCCCGCGCTTGCTGCGCCTCTTTGGTGAGCGTGCCCACGGTCATTTCATTGTTGACGGATTTAACCCCTTCAATGTCCATGGCGTATTCACCGGTTAATTCTTTTTGTGCCTGGTTGTCTGCCTCGCCGCGCAAGGTGACGATGCCATTCTTGACGTCAACGTTAGTTGTTGCGCTGACGTTGCGGTGAAACAGCAGCGTTGTTTTAACTTTCGTCATCAACCATAAATCTGGACTGGATTCCTTTTTGAATACCAGTTTATTGTCGACACCCTTGACATCGGGCAGATTCGCCACCGTATCCCCAGCCAGGGTTTTTCGGGATTCGTCTGCGACAGTTCCAGTGAGAGTGACGACACCATCCTTGGCTTGAACCTTGATGTCGTCGTCCTTGAGGTAGGTTTTGAAGTTATAGGAGTTTTTAGCGGCGTCCACAATGGCGCTATCTGTTTTTGCAGCAAAGGCCGGGGTGATGAACACCATCAGACCCAGTGCGGTAGTTATCAGTAATAAAGTCTTTGTCATTGTTGCTTTCATGTTTCATGTCCTTTTTGGTGGTAGCGTTTATTGTTACTTGCCCAGAGCTTTTTTGATGTCACCGACATCGCCCTGAATTTTTCCGGCGATTTTCTCGTCGGTTCCTTCGATTTCCAGTTTTGGGTTGTCGGTGAGCTTCCCGGCTTTCTCTTTCACTTTCCCTTTGATTTCGTGCAACTTTCCTTCTGCCTTGTCTCTGTTGCCGGATTTCATGGTCGCCTCCTTTTTACTATGGTTGGTTGTTGACGCAGATAGCCTGCTATGGGGTAGTAGCGCAACAACCATGCCGTCGGCAATCAGCTGACAGTGCATGGGTAATATCCTGATTTAGCGAAGGAAAATAGAATTCAGTGAGGAAGGGGAAAGATCGTTCCGTAAGCGGCATCCGTCAAACTTGACATAACCGCCAAATATGGTGGTACGGGTTGCAGCAAAGGAGCGAAAAGGATGGTATGCCAAGGGGACTCACGCTGCTGTAGGGCCGGACAATCGAATCTTACCAGACAGCCGGATTTGCAGCTATGTGAGAGTCATCAATCAAAACATTTGATCGATTTGCGACTTTCTTAATGGCAATTCGCATGCCAGTCGTCAAAGGTGCTTTGGTGATCTGGAACTCGCTGATAACGCGATTTATTTAAATAACGTTGGCCAACCGAAAAGAAAAAATCCGCGCCTGGTATCCGCCGTATCTGGTAGGACCGTCGTATGTGATAGAAATCAGATTTGATCGCTGATAAGGGCGCTGTATGATGTGTGTCCATGCACATCAACGGAAAAATCCTGTTGCGCTATTGAACACTGCGTTAATCATCGACTGTACCAGGCGACTAGCGGGTGCATCATGCTGCGCATTCACCCCAAGCAGCAGTCCCACCCCGAGACCGAGACCTAGGGTGATGAAAATCAGTTTAGCCGGATTTTCGAGGCTGTAACTGCGTGCTTTAGTGTAGCAGTCGCGTACCTTTGCAGTGACTGTGCCACAGGCTTTGCCGGCTTTTGTCGTCGCCTGATGGAGTCCTTCAGCGCTGTCCTGCCCGCTGTGCGGATAAGGGTTGCCGGCACTCTCCATGACCTTGTGTGCCGGTGTACCAACGTTGCTGGGTCTGGTTGCCGATTGTGGTTTGTCTGGTTCGTCATTTTCTTTTGCGTAAGCGTCCATGGTCGCTCCTTGCGCGCGATGCGTGGATATCTGGTCTTTGCCAACAGTCCTCTGGTGTGACTGCCAGAGGCTCTGCATATTGACTCATTGAAGGTATAAAACAGCGACTGTGCCGCTATGGATTCGCTTGTTGCCGGATCCGCAACAAGATGATTTAACCGAAGAAAAAAGAGCATTCCGGTGGTTGGATAAGATGGGTAACCGTCATAGCATCTGTGACAGTGGCCATTCCAGCGCAGTTCGGTCCAGCTTGCGCGCACCCGGAGCGGTGATGTCGGCGGCGACCGCACCGAGATAGACGATGTGAACCGAATAGGGGATGAAACCCAGCAGCGATCCGCCGACGCAACCAGGCAGAGAGAACGGGGTCAGGCCAAAGCCGTAGGGAATCCTTCGGGAATTCCGGTGCCAGTTTGGTGCTCCCCGGATTATACCTGACGGGTTTGACCCTCGCCTTTTTCCTCCGGCCAGGTGTGCCGATCTTTTTCGGCTTCCCCGGTCATCTCCCTGGCCTGGGTAACGATTGCCCGCACCTTTTTTGGGTGCATCCCGGCAATGCGCTCTAACCCTTTTGTTTGTGCGGCAGCCACCTTGGATATGCTGTCATAGCCACTTTGGGCAAGTCGTTGGGACAAGACTTTCCCAACACCTTTGAGTTGTTGCAAGTCTTTCATTTGTTTGTGCATCGCCATCTCCCCTGGCAACAGTTTGAACAACAAAATAACACCACTGTGTTCCTGCTCTGCAGAAAGGGGATACCGCAACTAACGGGCCAGAAAGGAGGAGCGGGCTAAGTTGGTGCAACAGTCTGATAAATATGGAGAAAGCGCGAAGAGCGTGAGAGGGGCTGCGGGGAAAACCATCAGTTGCAACCGTCATACTTGACATAATTGCCATATGCGACGGCCAGAGGGGAGGTTCTCTTGATTCGAGGTGATTAAAAAAAGTTCCCTGCCGTCACGGGCATGGAAGCAGAGAAAATCCGTCAGGGGCATTCGCCATCATTGATCCTGTTCGATCAGTTCGTGCTGCGTGCTGATTCACATATTAAAGCCAGCGGATGAAAAGATTGACGAACCAATCTCTGATCCGGGGCAGCCGGGGTCGGTTGTCCCACTCATCCCGTTGGATCTGCCGGGAATCGGCGAGATCTCCTGCGAACATTGCCTCCATCTCGGCGGCAAACTCGCGGTTCAGGATCACCGCATTCACCTCGTCATTATGCAGCAGGCTCAAGTAGTCGAGGTTGGTCGAGCCTACAGTTGACCAGACCTGGTCGATTACTGCGGTCTTCGCATGCAGCAGGGAGGTTTCGTGCTCGTAGATATGCACCCCCGCTTGCAACAGTCCCGCATAGTGATGGCGCTGGGCATACAGGGGCCAACGGGAATCGGAAGTGCCGGGAAGAATGATCTTGACGTCAACACCACGCGCTGCGGCGTCGGAAAGGGCTTTCAGGAGCTGGCCGTCAGGAATGAAATAGGAGCTTGTCAGGTAAATGGAGCGCTCGGCAAAGACAATCGCCGACACGTACATGATGAAAGGAATTCGGTTGGACTCGCCCGGGGTGCTACTGAGGATCCGCACCAGGGCGTCACCTCTTTCTTCCACGTCGGGAAAATAGTTTCGGGTCGGTAGAGCCGGCCCCTGCTGCTGCTGCCAGGTATCGAGAAAAAGCTTCTGCAATTCGGTTACGGCCGGACCTTCGATCTGGACATCGGTGTCGCGCCAGTGGATGGGGAGGGATTCATTTTTTCTGCGCTTGAAAGGGCTGCTTGAATATACCTTGCTGATGTTGATTCCCCCAAGAATTGCCACTTTGCCGTCGGCCAGCAACATTTTGCGATGGTTGCGATGGAACAGGCGCCACTCTCCGTGCGACTTCATCGGGTTGATCGGATTAAACTCTACCACCCGGATGCCGCCGTCGCGCAGGCGTTGAAAAAAAGCTGCGGGGGTATCCATGCTGCCGACACTGTCATAGCTGAGATTGACCTGGACTCCTGCCGCCTGCTTGCGTAACAACAGGTCGGCAAATTTGCGCCCGATTTCATCGTCCTCGATAATATAGCTTTCCAAGTTGATGTGGTCCTGGGCTTGCTCCAGAGCATTGAACATGGCGGCATAGGTAGCCTCACCATCGGCGAGCAGGATGACCTTGTTTCCCTTCGTCAGAGGACTTTCGGTGACTGATTCGACCACTATGCTGTGGCGACTTAGAATGTCCGTCGGATCGACCGATTGTCGCAGGCGCTCCATGATCTGCCGGCTTTGTTCGGAGGACAGTAGTCCTTTGGAAGAACCGATTTGCCTTTGCTGCTGCGCGGCCGTTGTCTTGCCGATCTGCTGAGTGACGTCCGGCAAACCTACACAGCCACTGCCAAAAAACAGAGCGAACGCTAACAGCGGAAAACAATGAATAATATTGGCAATGGACATTTTGGGCCGTTCTAATGGACCGTGCTGCTCCGATCCTCAGGTTCAACGCTAAGCGCCAGGCTGCGAAACGGTAAACTATCGGAAAACAGAGGCTTACAGATTTTTCCTGCCGTACTCGATCAGGAGGTCACCGCCAACCTGTCCGAACATCGGTGTATCACTGGTCCCATGTAACAATTAAAGATCCGTTAAAAACTCCAAATTTTTTATCATCATGGAAACCATTCAAGTGTTCATAGCGATTTTCGCAACGGCGAGGAGCGGGGGCAAAAGCGAAGAAGTGTACGCCGTCATGAAAGACGAGCTGGCTGGCGGGAAACTCCCTTCAGGAGATTTTGAATAAAATCAGGAATTTTTTTAGAATCTGCGAGGCTGCGGAAATGAGCCTCGCAGATTCTATTTAAGTCGTCGGATTAAAAAAACCGATATCCAAGTCCGAGGCGGTAATTGAAAACGCCGTCACTAAATGCGTCGCGGGCTTTGTTGGTGCTCTCGAAGATGAAGTCGTAACCAACGGCAACAATCACGAAGGTAGAATCGCTCAGAAAAGCCTTCAGACCAGTCTCAGGGCCGGCGATGAAAGAATCTTTGACGCCGTCACCGTACATGTAGCCAAAGGTTGCGCCAAAGAAAGGGCGCAGGTTGCC
>SLDV01000033.1 GCA_007125165.1 Geobacteraceae bacterium
ATAAGGAGTTGTGGTAACAGGCCGGACAGGGCGTTAGCAAAATTTCTGTTGCTGTGGGCAGCAAGTTCCCGCTGCAGCCGCTGATCAAAAAGATCCGCACTGACGGCCGGTTTCAGGTCAAGCTGGAGTTCGACCGGACCGTGCTGCAGGGCATCGCGGATTTGGGCGCTCATATCGAGAACAATCGGGCCACCGATGCCGTGACGGGTAAAAAAGGCTTCGCCAAAGCGTTCGGCAAGCGGTTTGTTGTTGTGCCAGGCGGTTATGCCAACATTTTTCAAATTCAGGTTGAGTAGCTCCCGGGTCCAGTCGGCATCAAGCTGTAAAGGTACCAGCGCCGGCTGGGGAGGAATCAGTCGATGACCGCTTGCTGTTGCCCAGCGGTAACCATCGCCGCTGCAACCGGTCTGTGGGTAGGATAAGCCTCCGGTGGCAACAATAATATTGTCGGCTCGAAGGGTCCCTGAGGGTGTTTCGATCGCATGAATGCGACCCGCTTCGCACCTCAGGCCCGCCACCGGACTGCTGGTTTTGATCTCTACGCCCGCCTGCCGGGCATCATCGAGTAGCAGCTTGAGAACCTCAGCGGCACCGCCGCGTGTTGGGAAAATCCGTCCACCCCGTTCACGCTGCAATGGCAAACCACGCTGCTCAAAGAAATCGACGGTGGCGGCAACTCCGAAGCTGTAGAGTGCCGTCAACAGGGTTTTGCCTTGCTGACCGAAATATTCGCAAAAACGCCGCGGATCCTCTTCGTCATGGGTGATGTTGCAACGCCCCTTGCCGGTGATCAGCAGCTTGGCGCCGCAGCGCCGATTCTTCTCCAGGAGCAGCACCCTGGCTCCCTGTTCAGCGGCAACGCCGGCGGCAAAAAGCCCGGCCGGCCCTCCACCAATGACAATGACATCATACTCAGACACTCATGCTCCCATTTTTCTTCGCCGAATGAATTATTGCTACAGTACTTCACTTTGGCTCAAAAAACTTTCAGTCCATCGGGCCACCAAGTCACCAAGAACTCCAAGAATTACAGGATAAGGTTTTTTCCTTTATTGGTGCCCTTGGAGCCTTGGTGGCTGATTGATGTTGACCTGACAATTTCTAACCAAACACAAAAAACATCAGAATGAAAACCAGATCCTGCCTTGCGATCCCGGATGGCATTTAATGGTATAGTGAATTATTACAGTTTAATATTATACACCGGCGCCAGATAGTGAAGATAGTTCTTGTCTTCGCAGATGCTTTTGCCCGGTTCATCGGAAATCTTGGCGACCGGACGGCCGTTAGTCGCACCGGGGAATCCTTTCGAAAACAAGAATCAACGCCTTTTCCTGCCAGTGCTTCGAAGCACGCCGTCGGGTACCGAAGTCGGCAAAATCAAAAGCCGGAAGAGGTTTCTACCCTTTAAGATAATCGATTTTTTCGTTGAGCCTATCGGCGGCGATCGTCTCATCAAGGTCTACTACTGTTTAACCGGGGGCAGAATCTCAAAAACAACCACTACGCCGGCCTTCACCTCAACCTTGCCGGGGGTGATCGGAACCGTATCAACAGCAGCCAGACGCACCTCAGCCATCAGCGGCTGGACCCCACCGTAACTGACTGCAGGGTCTAGACTGATGGAAAGAACTCTCCCCAGCTCGACCCCTGCGCCGGCAGCAAGCACTCTGGCCTGCTCCAATGCTTTTCGAGTTGCTACTGCCATGGCCTGCTGATGATGATGCTCCGGATCAGCCACCGAAAACTGCAGATTGCCGACCTGGTTCACTCCGGATTTGTATGCCATCTCCAGAAGTTCTCCGGCCAGGTCAATATCGTTGGTAGCAACCCACAGATCATTATTAACCCGATAACCAACGATCTCCCGTTGCCAATTGGCCGGTGTCGGGCGTGGCGGCTGACTCCACTGTGGCGTGATCTGGAATTGTCCGGTCGCCAGATCCTCCCGATCCAGACCAAGCTCATCAAGAGCCATCATCAAGGTTGACATTCTCCGGTTATTATCTCTGACAGCCTCAGCGGCTTCAGCCGCCTCGGTGACAATCCCGAGGCGCAGGCGCAACTGATCAGGGATGACTTCTAACCGAGCCTCAGCCTGAACAGTCAGTTGCGGCAAAGACAACCCGGTGGCAGAGGGCAGCAGCGGCTGTACCTGCTGCTGGTGAGCCATGCAGCCGGAAAGTAGAAAAAGTAGAGACAAAGAGATCAACAGTCTGAATTTCATCGTAAATTATCCTCTTGGCTGGTAATGGAACGACACTTCTTTTCCCATATCGAAAACCGATAAGCGAAATCCGCGCGGTGTTTCTCCTGGTAAATCAAATCAAAGTCCTCCTTGTCAAACTCGGGAAAGCTGGTATCTCCGGCAACCTCGATATCAAGCTCGGTAAGATAGATACGTTGTGCCAGCGACAGCGTCTGCCGATAAATGTCCCCGCCGCCGCAAACGAATAGTTGCGATTCTGATGCAGCAGCGGCAAGTGCCGCAGAAAGGCTTGATTCAATAACACAACCGGGAGCCTGATAGTCAGGGTTACGGCTGAGAATGATGATATTGCGGCCAGGCAAAGGCCGGCCGATAGCTTCGTAGGTGCGGCGTCCCATGAGCAGACTGTGCCCCATGGTGTGACGCTTGAACCACTGAAGATCATCGGGCAGGTGCCAGGGCATGGCCCCTTTGTTACCGATAATACGATTGCGGGCCATGGCAACGATCAGTGACATCATCATCCGGGGACCTTTTGGGCGCCACTCTCCCCGACCACCGGCACATCCCTGACCAGATAGCGCTCAAACAGATGCTCCGGCATCCGATTGACCAGACGAACCAGCAGAAAGACCACGAGCAGGGAAAAAATCAAGCGTCCCCAGAAAATGCCTGACAGATGGGCACCCAGAACCATCACCAGAAGGGTGTCTTCGATAATACTGTGGCACAACCCCATCAGGGTGACAGAAGCAAACAGATCGCGCTTGCTCAATCGTCCCGATTGCGCTTCCTGAATGATCAGTCCGCCACCGTAGCTCAAGCCCAGCGTCATACCGATAATGGTCACCGGTGCCGCATCACGACTCATGCCGAGAAGCTTCAGCAGCGGTTGCAGCAATCGGGTCATGATGGTGGTAATACCGACTGCTTTCATGATCTTCAGCACGGCCATCAGGATCAGAATAATCAGAAAGATCATCAGCATGGTACGCAACTCAGCCACAACCCAGGCACTCCAGGTGGGATCGACAGCAGGAGGATTCCACAAGGCACGATTGGCCTGCTGTAAGGTGCCGGTCAACTGATAGGACAGATGCAGTATCCAGCCCAGCAACAGGGCACCGAAAACCCTGATCAGAACCGTAGCACGAAAACGGGTACCGGCCTTCTGGGCGATACGCAACTCGACCGGCAACGCATGGGCAACCAGAACCATGGTACCAAGGACCGTCACCTGGGCAACGGTCAACTCCAGACCGGGGGCGAGGGAAGCAAAAACAACCATCCCACCGTAGATATTGGTCACCATAGCGGTCGCCCACACCAGACCCATCTGCCCCGGCAGTCCGACCAGCTCCATCACCGGTCCAAGGAGAACCCCCAATTGATCAACAACTCCCCACTGCTGTAGAAAGCGGGTGGCAATACTGATCGGAATGATAATTTTGAACAACATCAGGCTGGTACGCAGAGCACTGCGAAACAACTCCGCAACAGCCTGAAAAAATTGCTTTAGCATGTGCACCTAACCACGTGACTGCTTACCACTCATCGATTCGATCACCAGCTTGAAAACCCCGGTCGCCGCAACCTGATCTTCGGCGAAGGTAAAAACCTGATCCGAGTATTGGGCCATCAGTACCTGCAGTGCCGCCTGCTTTTCCTGCGGATCGTCAATAAACTCGATACGACCGCTACCCATAACACTGGTGAAACGGGCTCCCCAGTTGCAGGCCTCTTCTGCCTCGATAATGCCCATATCGATGGTAACGATGAATCGTGCCCGACGTTGCCTTTGCAGCAAATCTATTTTGTGCCCCTGGGGCGCTGAATGAAAATACAGAGCCCCCTCCTGGTAGCCATAGTTCAACGGCACCAGGTAGGGCAAGGGCTCATCCGGAATCGCCAGATGACAGACTCGCCCATGCCATAGTACCTGTTCCAGTTCACCCTGTGCAGTGATCTCTTTTTCATGTCGTCGCATATTCACCTCTCATTTTCGAAACAACCACAAAATAAGGGACAGAAGGCCGCTGACCAGCAGCATACTGGTAATCGGGAAAAACATCTTGAACCCGGGCCTGTCGACGACGATATCACCCGGCAGACGCCCCAGAGGAATTTTACCGAGCCAGGGCCAGAAAAGGCCGATCAGCAGGATGATGATTCCAACAAGAATCAAGGTTTTCTGCATGACTGGAACACCCTTTCAGCATTTTTTTACTATCTGGAAGTGTAGCACAAGTTAAAAGATCCGTGGCATAGAGAAGGGTGCCTTAAGCAGCGGGAATTTTTTTGGCGATTCTGCTATCTTTGGAGCAGCAACATTCGCTTTGCACAATATCATGGAGAGGACAGAATGCCCCGTTGGTTAAGAAGAACACTTATAAGCGTTGCCGTTGTCATTGGTTTGCTCCTGCTGTCGATGCTGGTTGTCCCCTGGCAGATAAAAAAACAGTCGAGTCAATGGATAGCTGACAACACGGCTCGCACCCTGACCTATGAGAGGGTGTATTTCAACCCCTTCACCCTCAAGCTTGAAATTAACGGTATGATCCTGACAGAACAGAATCGCCATGATTCCTTTCTTTCTTTTGAGCGAATTCTGGTATCTGTCAGCCCACACTCTCTGGTGCGTCGAGCGCTGATCCTGAGCCGGGTGGAGCTCGACAATCCCTACCTGAACATAGAACTGGTGAGAGAACAGCACTACAATTTCTCCGATTTCGTCAGCCTGTTAACCACGGCTGGCGAGCAGGAACCTGAACCCTCTGAAACGAAGCGACCCTTTCATTTTTCTTTAAACAATATTGTCGTGACCAAAGGTGCACTTGACTTTATTGACCATACCTCTGCGACGCAGGCACATCACCGGATTCGGCAACTGGACTTAAGCGTCCCCTTTATCGGCAATATTCCTTTTTTACTGGAGGAGTATGTCGAACCGGAACTAAGATTGCTGCTTAATGACGCAGAAATAAACGCCGCCGGCAGACTCAAACCTTTTCACGACTCCCTTGAAACCCAGCTCTTTATCAATTTAAGCGACCTCGACCTGGCATTTTATGCCTACCATTCGCCGATTCCACTGCCGGTTGTAGTCCGCAGCGGCGTCCTCGATATTGATCTGGATTTATCCTACCGGATTTTCCGTTCCGAAGAACCGCAGCTTCTTGTTGGCGGATTGATGCTGATGTCCGATGTGACTGTTCAAGGTCACAACGCGCAGGACCTGCTCGATCTCCCATTGATGGTGATCGATCTCGACTGGGCGAATCTGTTCCAGCGCAATATCAATCTGGCCATGGTAGAGTTGCATGACCCGCGCTTGTGGATCAGCCGCAATAAAGCGGGGCAATGGAACCTGGAAACCCTGATCGATCCGGCAGACAAAACCGAGGTGTTGGAGGCGACAGATACCGACAATGAAGAGCGTCCGCCCTTTTTTTTCAGCGCTGGGCGGGTGGCGATTTTCGATGGGGAAATAAATTTTCAGGACAACGGTGTCAGCCCGGCGATCGCTGAAACCCTGTACCCGATCAATCTCGATGTGCGCAGGCTGAGCAACCATCCTCATCAACGTACCGATATTGATCTGACCTTGCGCAGCGCTCGCGATGTCACCGTCGACGTCAGCGGGGAGCTGGTGATCAAACCCCTTTTCGCCGGCTTCAATGTCTCTGCTGATAATATTCCCTTCCAACCTTACTATCCCTACCTCGACCCCTGGCTGACCCGGTCGCCGCAAGGAACACTTGATATTTCTGCCCGACTTGACTACACCCCGCAAACCGACCTGCAGATCAGCAATGCGACTATTCATCTGCAACATCTGTTATTGCCTTTTGATGATAATGACTATCTCGAACTGGCAGAATTCGCCCTTGTCAACGGCGCCGTTGGCCTGCATGAGCGGCAGATTGCCATCGAAGCAATACAATTATCCGACGGCAACCTCAACATCACCCACCTGGCAGACGGGCGATTTTCTCCGGAACTGCTACTGCGTCAGCAGCAGGCGGTGGAGGAGGTTGCAGAGGATATTATTGAGGACGTTGAGGAAGATCACTGGTCCCTCGTTCTGGAATCTTTTCTGATTGACAATACAAAAGTCAGATACGCCGATGCAACCATCGCTGCACGGCCACAGGTGGAACTGAAGAATATCGGGATTGCTGTCAGCAACATCCATTATCCCCTGGCACAAGTCAGCCCCTACAACTTTACTGCCCGGACCAGTGAGCGTGGGCAGATCAATATCGACGGTCAACTGGTTTATGCCCCTCTGGATATCAGGGCGCAACTGGCCCTGGAAGCCTTTTCACTCGCCGATTTCAATGATTTTATCCCGCCGGAGTTGAACATTGAACTCATCGACGGTTTTCTCTATGCGGACATGACCCTGGCCGTTGCACAACCATCCGACACCCTGACCGGCTCTTTTTCCGGCAATCTTAACCTCACCCATTTTGCTTTACGCGATCCTTTTGACAGCAGCCAAATGGTCGCCTGGGAAGGCTTTGCCATCAAGGGGATGGACGGAGATATCGATCCTTTAAGACTCCATATCCGCGAGCTGGTATTGAATGACTATCTGGCTGCCATCGCGGTTACGTCAGACGGCCAAATCAACCTGACCGGATTCGGCACCCCGCCGGAAGGCAAGGTGCCGAATCCTGAAGCTGCTATTACTGCTGATCAGGCAGCACCCGACAGGGTGCCGGCGGATATCCGTATCGACACGGTGACCCTGCAGGGAGGAACGGTCTCGTTTGTTGATCGGCATATGCCACGGGTTTTTTCTACCACCATGTACGATCTCGGCGGCCGGATTTCCGGCATGAGTTCGGCTACCGACATGCTTGCCGATGTGGATCTGCGTGGGCGTCTGGAAAACCATTCCCCCCTGACCATCAGCGGCAAGATCAACCCTTTGAGTGAAGATCTGTATCTCGATTTGACAATGAGGTTCGAGGATATCGATCTGACCCCCATGACCCCCTACGCAGGAACATACCTGGGCTACACCATCGATCGCGGCAAGCTCCATCTTGATCTGAATTATCAGATAGAGCAGCAGCAAATCCGCGCCAGCAACAAGGTGATGTTCGATCAGTTCAGCCTCGGTGAAACAGTCCAGAGTGACAAGGCAGTTAACCTGCCGATCCGACTGGCCATCGCCCTGTTGAAAGACCGTAACGAAGAAATTCATCTCAATATTCCGGTCTCCGGGAATCTGAATGACCCGAACTTCAGCCTTGCCAATACCATTTTCACCGTACTGCGAAATCTACTGGTGCGAGCGGCGACGGCCCCCTTTTCGTTACTGACCGCCATGCTCGGCAGTGATAAAGATTACAGTGGCGTCGAATTTGCCTATGGACTCGCCCGCCTGGATGAAGCGCAACAGGAAAAACTGACAGAACTGGCAGGCGTACTGCATTCGCGTCCGGCATTTAATCTCGAGATCAGTGGTTTTGCCGATCGTGACAATGACCCCGAAGCCTATCGCCGGGATCGTCTGGAGCAACTGTTGAAAGAGGCACTGCTGCGCAACCTGCAACGTCAGGGAAAAACCCTGGGCGCCGATGAGGAGCCGGTTATTGATGAAGAGAACTATTCGGAGTTGCTGTTGCAGGTGTACCAGCAGGCGACATTCCCACGACCGCGCAATCTGATCGGCACGCTCACCAGCCTCCCCGATGAGGAGATGGAGAAGCTGCTGCTGGCTCATATTGTTGTTGAAGAAGAGAAATTGGCGGATCTGGCGCGTGATCGCGCCCTGGCGGTGCGCAACACCCTGGAAGCGATCAATGACGAACTGGCGCCGCGACTCTTCCTGAAAAAAACGGATATCTTTGCCGCCCCCGAAGAGGGTCCGGCGAGTCGGGTTGAGTTAGGCATTATCCCGAGGTAGTTTCTGCCATCTGGATTGGGGATGCCAACGAGGTAAATAGTGAAAAGATTGTTATTGTTATTGTTATTGTTGTTGGTTGCCATGCCGGTGAGCGCGGTTGAGCTTGACCTGCGTGGTCATTTCACTCAGGGCGGGCTGGTCTATGGCCGTACCTGTGCCGATTGTCAGGTGGTGTTCCAGGGGCGTCAGGTGCCGGTGACGGCTGAGGGTGACTTCATTCTCGGTTTCGGCCGTGATGCTGCCCGCGAGAAAACGTTGCAGGTGGATACGACAGACGGACGAACCCTGCTCCACCAGATGCAGTTGGATCCGCGTGACTATCGCATTCAGCGCATTGACGGCATCAGTCAGCGCCTGATGGAGCCCTCAGCGGAAGATCTGGAACGGATTCGATGTGAGGCCGAGGAGATCGCCGTGGTCCGGGAG
>SLDV01000004.1 GCA_007125165.1 Geobacteraceae bacterium
CCCGGTCACCTGATCGGCAGCCACACCGGAAACGACTTTAGCCGTGCCGCCTTGTGCACTTGCCCCCGTTCCTTGCTGCAGATGATCGACAATCTGCCCCAGGGTCTGCAACACGCCCAGATCTTCCGGCTTGACCGCCGGCAACTCCGGCAAGCGTTCCTGCAGAGCCGAGAGAATCTCTACCCGCTTGATCGAATCGATCCCCAGATCGGCATCCAGCGACATCCCCAATTCCAGCATCTCCACCGGATAGCCGGTCTTCTCGGCGATCACTTCCAGTAACGCCCCGGTCACTTTGTCTTTGTTCTCGTCAAAAACCTGGACTTCAACTGCAGTTTGAGGGGCGACAGATGGTTTAACTGTTGGACTCGCTACTTCTGCTGATTGCCGTTGCTCAGCAGTCGTTACAGCAGGGGAAGATGCGACAGCAGAGGTTGGCGCAGGGTCATCCAATGCTACCTTTTTAGTGTCAATAGGGTCGATTGCTGGATCGATTCGGGTACCACTCATGAGCTGACGCTGCTGTTCGACCAGTTGCATGAAGGATCGGGTAGCTGCCTGCTGCCCTTCAAGAAACTGCTGATGCAACTTTGCTGTCTGTTGTTGGATCGACTGTAATGCTTCTATGTTCTGCTGGGTCAGACGCATGGCAGAAGAGATTCCGGAATCTGCCCGGCTGGGAGCTTGCGGCGAATCGGCCGGCAAAGCTGATCTGCTGTTATCGGACATCGAATCTTCCTTTGTCTTTTTCTCTGTCAGTGGTCGCTCAGCCGCGGGATCTGACATAATCTGCTTTTTACGCGGTGGTCGGAGCTGTGGTTTGTTGAAATAATTAGCACCGGTCAGGCTGATGCTCATGGTTTTTTTATTGCCGGCCTGCTGTGAACCAGGGTCGCGAAAACCCTCATCCCAGGCAGTCAAATGAATCGGTGTTCCAAGAGCTGATAATTTGGCCAGCATGCGGGCCAGATCAACAATGGAGCAGCGCTTACCGTTGGAGGAGTCCAGGGCAACAGCGTGGACCTCCTTCCCCTTAAGGATGGTTCTTACCATGCCACTTAAACGCGCCCCGGGTCCGACTTCGACAAATATTCGTACACCGTCGCGATACATGGCTTCGATTTCATCGACAAATTTGACGGGGCTGGCCAGTTGCTCTGCCAATAATGTTCTAATATCATCTGACAGTTGCGGGTACAGATCACCACTGGTGTTTGAATAAACTGGAAACTCGGGAGATCTCACTGATGTGGACATTAAAACATCTGCAAAAGGTTGCCCGGCCGAGGCAACCAGTGGACTATGAAAAGCTGCTGAAACATTTAACGGGGTACAAGATATCCCTTTTTCGGTAAAAAGAGATTGTGCTCTTTTTATTTCACTGGAAGAGCCGGACACAACACCCTGCTCCGGGGTGTTGTGGTTGGCCAGAACAAGATCAAGTTTTTCACTACTGATAAAAGCACTAATGCTGCTTAATGGCGCTGAAACTGCCAGCATGGTGCCGCGGTCGGAACCGTCGGAGGCCATCAACTCCCCCCGCAATCGCGACAGCCGATGAAGGTCCGGGGCAGAAAACACTCCGGCGCTGCAAAGTGCCGCCAGTTCACCATAACTGTGCCCTGCTGCTGCTTGCGGCAACAGTCCGAAACGTTTCAGTACGGCAGTAGCCGCCAGATTTACCGCGCCTAGTGACGGCTGTGCCACTTCGGTAGCCCGCAGCGCACTTGTCGCCTTTTGCTTTTGTTCAGATGACGTAAAGGGTCGTGGATAAATCAGATCAGCAAGGGTTTTTGCGGGAACTTGTGCGGTTTCGCAAAACATAGCATCGGCCTGGCTGACGGCCGACTGAAATTCAGGAAACTGCAGTGCCAATTGTTTCAGCATCCCCGGATATTGTGCGCCCTGACCGGGAAATACAAAAGCTATGTCTCGCTCTTCCACCCGGGAAGAAAAATAGGTTCCATCAGGGGTTTCGTGCCAGTCTTGCGCATCGTTCGCGAGCAGATCAATAGCGTTACCCAATCGAGCACCAATATCTGCCGATTCCTGAGAAATGACCATTACCAGTCGACAAGCAGCGTTGCTATCGAACTCTTTGCGCTTCTGCGCTGCCAGAATGCGCAGTTGCTGCCATTGACTGCCGCGGGAAACGGACCCCAACTGTTTTTTTAAATTCGCCCTGTCAGGGGCGGAAAATGGCAGGATCTGGACCGTTCCACTCCAGTCTGCCTCCTTCTTTTCCTTCTCATATTCTTCGAGCAGACAGTGGAAGTTGCTTCCACCGAATCCCAGAGCGCTGACAGCAGCGCGGCGAGGGTGATCGCCGGACGGAAACCAGGGGCGGCTCTCACTGTTAACGTAAAAAGGGGAATCGTTTTCGAGCAGAACCGGAGCAGGCTGCTGCACCTTGATGGTCGGCGGCAACACCTTGTGGTGCAGTGCCAGGGCCGCCTTAATAAGGCCGGCGGCACCGGCAGCAGCCTTGGTGTGGCCAATCTGTGACTTGATAGAGCCCAAAGCACACCAGGGCTGTTGCGCTGTTCCGAATACTTCACGCAAAGCTTTAACTTCAATCGCATCACCGACCCTGGTGCCGGTTCCATGTCCTTCTACCAATTCAATGGTATCCGGTGACACCCGGGCCTGCTCATATGCGCGCAATAGTGCTTTGACCTGTCCTTGGGCGCTGGGTTCATAAATAGCCGCACCACGACCGTCACTGGAGGCGCCAACCCCCTTGACAACTGCGTAGATGCGATCACCATCACGCTCAGCATCTTCAAGTCTTTTGAGTACGAAAACACCCAATCCTTCACCGAGCGTTGTACCATCGGCACTATCAGAATAGGGCTTAGCATGACCAGAAGGGGATAAAGCCGGGGTTTTGCTGAAACAGGTGTACATGAAAATATCGTTAAAGGTATCGACGCCGCCGGCAATTACCATATCCGATCTCCCTGCAGCGAGCTCAAGAACCGCGAGGTTCAAAGCACTCAAAGAGCTTCCGCAGGCAGCATCAACGACACAATTGGTACCACCAAAATTGAAATGTTTGCTGATGCGCCCGGCAACAACATTACCAAGCAGCCCCGGAAATGAATTCTCCTGCCACGGAACATAGGAATCGGAGATTCTCGCCATCACATCGGCGGCGGTATCCTCATCAACCCCAGCTTCGGCAAGAGCCTGTTTCCAGCGCGGATAGCCGAGTCGAGCACCAAGGGGCACAACCAGCTCAAGGGTGCCGGTGACACCGAGAATGACACTGACCCGGTCACGGGAAAAATCTCTGGTGGGGCCGTACCCGGCGTCATTAAGGGCCTGCTCTACCACCAGCAATCCGAGAAGCTGGGAAGTATCAATAGCTTCAAGAGCGTTGGGCAATATCCCATAATCCATGGGGTTGAAGCTCACCGGAGAGAGAAATCCCCCCATCTTGGCGTAAACCTTGTCAGCAGTTTTCGGATCCGCATCGAAGTAATCTTCAGGACGCCAATGTGTTTCAGGCACCTCGCGGATACTGTCAACACCGGTCTTGATATTGGTCCAGAACTGTTGTGTATTATCGGCATCGGGAAACATGCTGCCGATGCCGATAATGGCCAGCGGCGACAACCCGGCATCATTCTTTTGCTGATCATTTTTCAACGGAGAAACTCCTTGATCCTGTCTACCGGCAATGGCGCATCAATTTTCGGATCGACACGGTAATCGTTCCACTGCTGTCGGAGTAAGCGTGTGCGCTGCAGAACAGCGGCACCGAAAAGAATATTGTAAGCAACTGCCACAACCTTGCGCGCTGGAGGAGGTTCCAGAAAGCTTTCCTTCACCCATTCATTGAACGCTCCCATAGCCGGGCCGCACCAGATCTGATAGTCGATTTTACGATCGGCAACACCCTTGTTGGCCCACACCGGTGTCTGGCCGAGATACCAGCGAAACACCAGGGCCATTTTATATTTGGGATCATGTTGAGCTTTTTCGATCTGTCGCGGATCGCGCACCTGAAAGTAGTTCTTTGTCTGTTCCCATATCGATTCAAGAGGACTTTTAAAAAAAGTCTGTTCGATTTTCTGTCGTTCAGCGGCCGGAAGTGCTTCCAGGCTGTCATAGGCACGATAGAGTTCATAGAGCTTGTGGGCACGGATAGCAAACATGGTGCCGCGCTTGACCACCTGAACCTTGACCCCCATCTCAAACATGTCGCCCGAAGGCGCCATAGTAATATCTGCCTGCCGGGTTTCCGCCAGCATCTGGCGAACCGCATCACAGGTACCGGATTCAACACAGGCCTGATTGATTGTACCGGTCACCAGGTAGTCTGCTCCCATGGCAAAAGCAGCCACTGCCGCAGCGGGAGTTGCAATGCCCCCACCAAGGCCTATACGTAAAGGTTGGTGATATCCATATTGCTGCTGTATCTGATGTTTCTGGGCCAGCAGGGTCGGGAACAGGGACAGGGCGGGACGATTATCGGTATGGCCGCCGGAGTCGGCCTCCGCTGTGACATCCTGGGCCATTGGAATCTGTTCTGCGAGACGAGCCTGTTCTTCACTCAAGTCCCCTGAAGCCACCAGTTGCCGCAAAAATTTTTCCGGGGGCGGCGCGAAAAATCGTGCGGCCACTTCTTCCCGCGAGACCTTGGCGATAATACGATTGGGGGTAATGATATGCCCCTGCGAGTCTCGATGAATACCGTGGGTCCGATAACGGACGACCGGCAATGTCAGACCCAGAAATGCTGAAGCCTCTATCAGATGGACGCGGCGACGCAAATAAAGTTCGACCAGAGAGCTCTCCAGTTCCGGCTCGGTCGGACTGTGAATCAGGTTAACACCAAAAGGAATCTGTGGCCTGTGCTGCTGCAGATCGTCAATCGCCGCCTCTACCTCATCGAAGGACAGTCCGGCAGAACCGAAAAAACCCAGCATACTGGCCTCACCAAATGCCTTGACCATGGCGATGGAGCTGATTCCTTTGGCCATAGAACCACCCACATAAGGGTAGTCCAGACGATGATCGCGGCAGAATGAACGACAACCTAGAGATTGCAGCGAACAGGCAGGAATAGAACCGCGCACATGCTCAGCTCGTATTGTTCCGTCTACCGTTAACTTGTCGACATCGACAAGTTTCCTCTGGCCTTCAGCCTCAATCAGCAACAGGGGTCTGGAAACTTGTCGCAGCAGATCAATGATTGTTGCTTCATCTCGTTGCTCGACAATAAATGGTGAAGAAGACACGGCACTGACATCAATAGAAGTTAAGGTCACAAAATACTCCTACAAGGACTCCAGAAGAGACTGGATCTCATCGACAATTTTTTTTGGTGTTGAGGCTCCGGCTGTCAAACCGATACTCTGATAGGCCTTTAGTCTGTCTAAAGGCAACTCGGCAGCAGTTTCAACATGCAGCGCCTTGGTGCCATGCGATTCAATAACCTGGGCCAAGCGTCTGGTATTACTGCTTTCATAGCCGCCGGCAATAATCATGAAATCAACCTGTTCCGCAATACGGATTGCTTCGCCCTGACGCTTCTTGGTAGCATCGCAGATTGTATGCAACACAACGAGATCAAGATCTCTACGCGAGGAGAGATCATCGCTGATTGCATCAAAAATTCCTCGGTCCTGAGTTGTCTGCGCTGCCAGACAATATTTGCTCATCACACTCAGGACCTGAGAACGGCACTGTTCCAGGCTATCGAACACCAGCGAATCCGCGGCAGCATAACTCAAAAGACATTTGACTTCCGGATGGGTTTGTTCCCCATAGAGCAGCAGAACACGCCCATCGGCCGTATGTTGCTCAATCAACAGACAGGCATCTTTAACTTTAGGACAGGTGGCATCAACAGCACGTATCCCCCGTTCTGAGAGGATATTCTGCATATGCTTGGGAATACCGTGAGCCCGGATCACAACTGTTGCGCCGGGAGGAATATCATCTGGAGATTCAGCGGTAATGACCCCCTTTGCAGAATACTCCTCGACTACTTGCGGGTTGTGAATAATTGACCCGAGTATATAGATTTTTCCGCTATCCCTGCCTTCTTTTTCAATAATTTCATCAAGCTTTCTCAGCGCCAGACTGACCCCCATGCAGAAACCGGCGCTTTTAGCTCGTACAACTTTCATCGTATATAATTACCCTTATTTCGAGGATCCAGACACATAAAATGCGTGTATCAACAAATCGCGTATTATTTCATCAAATGTTTCTGCATGGCAAGGCATATTGAGGGTCTTTTTCCCGAAAAAACCGCCTTGTAAACAGCAAAAGACCGGCAAAGGGTGCCCGGTCTTTTGCTGTTTCTGCAGAGATGCGCTTGACGACAGAGTGCAGGGTCTATTAAAGACCACTACCTGCAAACAATTCCATCTGGGTCATCATATCCCAATTTGCATTATCTCCCAGACCTTTACGCTGTTTAAATGCCTGTAAAGCCGACAGCGAACCGGGACCAAATAACCCATCAACTTCCATGCGATAAAAACCAAATTCGGATAAGCGGCGCTGAATCAGGCGGGCATCATCCCGTTGCCTGGGGTTGAGAAAGCGTTGTCCTTTTTCCAATGGACCAGCAGTATATTCTGAGTCAGAAACGCTCGTGTAATTTTTTGTCGTAGTGAAAGAACCGACCAGCATGGGGTAGCCCGAAAATAAACGAAAATCTCCACCAGGGGCATAACCGACATTGATAAAAACCTGGTTACTCCAATCATCAATAGCCAGCTCGGCACCAACCATGCCTATTTTCCAGCCCCTGTCATCGATCATCGTTACACTCTCATGACTGGTCGTCGGGCAACTGCGTGAACTGTCAGCAAAATTGATGTTCAAAGAACCATTCCCCAAAATCCTGTCGAGACTGAAGACCATAACAATGTAGCGCGATGGGCTGACAACACGAGGATTCCTGATTTTGTCGATCATTGACATCTGTTCCCAACGCTGGCGCTCAGCAACTTCAGCGGCCGTTGGATCCATGTTGACGGCATTTTGGGCGGCAAATGTGTACCATGAATAGAAATCGTTAAAAGATCTCGTATTCACTCCCGTAAATGCTTCCTCAGGAACATAAAATGTAACGATCTTGGGAAATGTCGGTTGAATTGGATTAATGCTCGATTCTTCAATCAGCACCCGGTCGCGGGTAACCTGGTAGCGGGCCAGATAACGAACAGCCGTACGCCGATACACCGGGTCTTCAAAATGAATCACTCCGCCCAGCCGGACGCGATCATTGCCTATCATTTCGTGGGTGACGATGTCGATATTTCTTATAGCAAAACCGGAGTAATCAAAGGTCGGATCATAGAGCTGATGTTCCCCGCCCGACACAAATACGATCTCCTTAGGCATCCCCGGAGCCATATACATCTGATAAATCAGTCCTGCCAGAACCGCCTTGACATCGGCTGCAAGCTCTTCCTGAGGAACATTAACCCTTTGCGGAATGATCTGCTCTATGGGCGCATTATTGAACCCGATAGTGGGGAAATTGATCTGTGACAACTGCGCACAGCCGCCAAGAAAAAGGAAAATCAATAGTAAAAAAGATACAAGCATTCTCATAATGCCTCCATGAACTCAATGTCAGATGCTCAGCGGCTCTGCTGCGTTATGCCAAATGATCCCGGTGACGCAACAGGGAGAGACGATACTGAACGTGAGGAATTCCTCGGCGCACGATCCATAACCTGATCACGAGCAGAATCAACACCATATGTCACTGTTTGCTCGAGCGTTTTAGTCCCCATATATCCAAATGCATGGTAGATTGCTGTGTCAACCGACTGGTATGACATATCACTAAGATTCTGAATCTGATTGGTATGATGATCGGCCAATCTGCCGAAGGTTAAGGAGCTGATGAGCGAGGTTGCACCTTTTAGCGTGGCATCCTGCATGCCGGCAGCAACAGCATCTGCATAGGAATACCCCTGTTCTGTTGCTTTCTTGAATCTGTCGGCAAACGTCCTGCCGACATCGAGACCAATTCCTGTTCCGGTTCCGACTCCAGGGACCCAGCTTAAAACAAACTGTGATGCCTGCCCTGCTCCATCAAGAACCTCAAGAGCAACAACTGCCACATTTGCCCTTCTCATTTCTGAATGGGCCTGATCTTGCAAACCTTGATTCAATACTGTGTTTGCCTCACGGGTATTTCGCCACTGATCAAATGTCTTTCCGGTACCCGCCTGCCCTCCAAGATTGCGCCATGCCGCTTCCATTTTATTCTCTAGCGGTGTGGCCAGTTCAAGTGTCCCCCCGGATGTTCCCGCTTCATCCGGCAAGCCAAATGGTATGTCCCACACCGAGATCGTGACCGTTGCGGTGCCATCGTCACCACCGCCGCCACCACCGCCCCCGTCACCACCACCATATGCAGCAAGATCACGCGACGCAAAAATGAGCGTAACGACAACGACCGCACCAATTATGACCGACTGACGCAAAAGTTTTTTCAGACAATCTTTCATGGTATCTCCTTTAGATATGGAACCGTTCTGAGCAAATCAC
>SLDV01000081.1 GCA_007125165.1 Geobacteraceae bacterium
CATGCAATATTTCGCCCTGACTATTATCGGTCGTGATCGCCCCGGGATCGTCGCCCAGGTGACGGAAATTCTCTTCCGCCTCGGCTTCAATATCGCCGACTCAAGCTGTTCGATCTTAGGTGGTCAATTCTCCATGATCCTGATCATCTCCAACCCGGACATTGCCTCCAAGGATCAGTTCGAAGAAGATTTCCGTCATCTGGAAGAGACCAATCTGTCGGTTTTTATCCGCACCATGAAACCAGGCGGCGAGATCAGTCCTGACCTGGAAGGAGAGCGCTGCATGATCTCTGTTTACGGCGCAGACAAGCCAGGGATAGTCTATCAGGCCGCCAAGGTTTTGGGAGATCACCAGATCAACATTACCGATCTGAACACCAAGCTCATTGGCACTGCGGAAAAGCCAGTCTACGTCATGATGATTGAAGCGGTACTGCCGCCAAACATTGAGATCGACGATGTGGAAAACTGGATGAAGGGATTGAAGCAGCAGTTGCAGGTTGACATCTCAGTGCGCTCACTAATTGCGGTGGAGTTGTAACGAATGGCTGTGAAAACCGTACTGGTCTACCCGGAGCCCCTTTTGAAAGAACTGTCCGTACCGATTGATGGATTTGACGATTCCGTACGCAATCTGCTCCAGGATCTGGTCGACACCATGATTGACGCCGGACACTCGGTCGGCATTGCCGCCCCGCAGATTGGAGACTTGCGACGTGCTGTCGTGGTGGATGTTTCTAACAGTAAACTGGGGAAAAAACAGCAGAATCACGGCCTGATTCAGATGGTCAACCCCGAAATTATCGAGCGTGAAGGGTCTTGTGAAGTCCGCGAAGGTTGCATGTCGGTACCGGATTACACCGGCAATGTGACCCGCGCCGAATCCATTGTCGTCCAGTACCAGGATGAAAATAACCAGCATCGCGTCATCCGCGCCGAGGGGTTCGAAGCTATCGCCATCCAGCACGAGATCGATCATCTCGATGGTCTGCTCTTTCTTGATCGGGTATCGAGCCTGAAAACCGGACTCTTCCGCCGCAAACATTGATTCAATACCCGCCCGTACCACGAAGAAAAAGTACCGACAATGAATTTAGTGCTCCCTGCCCTCACTCCAAAAACAACCCGTCAGGCCTTCGGCTGGTGTGCAGTATTGGGTTCGGCCTTTTTCTTTTATCTGGCCACCCTGATCATCCGCTGGGCCACCGCCTACGTAGAAATCACACCGGCTTATTTTGTTTTCGCACGGTTCCTTCTCGGTTTTATCGTTGTCAGTGCCACCATGCTGCTGCAACACCAGCCCGTTAAACCCCGTAACCACCATTATCTCATCGGCCGCGCCGTCACCAATACGGCGGCGGTTTTCTGCTTTTATAAAGCCGTCGAGGTCGGCTCCGTTGCCCAGGCAAATATTCTCAATATGACCTACCCTCTGTTTGTTGCGCTGTTTTCCTGGTTTTTTCTCCGTGGTCAACGCGATCTGTTGGCGTTCATCATTGTTCTGGTGGCTTTCGCCGGCATCTGGATGGTACTGGCGCCGGGGGACATGAACCTGGGATCGGGCAGTTTGTGGGGAGTGGCGTCGGGGATAACCGCCGCGGCAGCAATTATCTACCTCAACATCAGTCGTCAGTATCATGATTCCCAGACTATTCTGCTCTACATGTTTGGGCTGGGCATGCTCTTCATGCTGTTGTTTTTTTCCGACGCGATCTTCCTGCCCAACAGTACTGAGCTATTCTTTCTGCTGGGCTGTTCCGTTGCCGGCGTGTTGGGGCAATACCTGCTCACCTACGGTTTTCTCTTTGTTACCGCGGTGGAGGGTTCTATCCTTTCCTCCAGCCGCATCCTCATGGCGGCGCTGCTCGGTCCGCTGCTGGTTGCTGATCCGGTACTGACTGCAACCGGCTGGGTCGGCGCTTTTCTGATTTTTTCGGCCAACGCATCCCTGGCACTACGCAAATAGGTGATGGCGTCGCAAAAACTCACCAACTGCGGCGTTGCTGCCATCATTTCACTGCTTCGACGTACATAAGTACGTCTCATTGTTCAACAATAGCGCGCCTTGCATTTGGCGCTTTTTGCTTAGCCATCCCACCTGATGCCCTTCGCGCAGGGTCGGGGATCCTGTGACAAGGGTGTTTGTCGCCATGGACGGCGACAACAAGCGGTCATGGATGACGAAAAGCGTCCCTTGACATAGGATTCCCGACCCGGTGCTGAACAGATACGAAAATAGTTATGAGTCGGTGCGGCTGGTAATCTCAATCAGATGATAACCGAATTGGGTTTTGACCGGACCCAGCACCTTGCCGATGTCCCCGGAAAAGACCACCTCGTCAAACTCCTTGACCATCTGTCCGGGATAAAATTCTCCCAGTGCGCCGCCTTGCTTGCCGGAGGGGCATTTTGAATGCTGCTTAGCCACATCGGCGAAATCCTCACCGCCTTCGATCATTTTTTTCAACGTATTACAGTCTGCTTCTGATGGCACCAGGATGTGCCGCGCGCTTGCTTTTGCCATAATCTCTGTCTCCTTTAGATGTTTAAGTATGGGGATGCCCCCATAACCTGGATTTACTGCTCCTGCGGATCGGGTTCCGGCGATTCGAGATGAATCGTCTGGGTCGGGAAGGCGATTTCGGCGCCATTACTCTGAATGATTTCCATAATTTTGAGCATGACATCCTCCTTGATGCCGTGAAATTCCACCCAGTTGGTAGTTTTGGTAAAGGTGTAGACCATAAAATCGATGGAGGAAGCAGCAAAACGATTGACATTGACGATCATCGTCAAATCGGCAGCAATATCGGGATGAGAACACAGCATCTCTTTGACCTGTTTGACAATGGAGGCGACTTTGCCGCCATCAGCATAACGCACCCCGACATGCTCAAAAATACGCCGGTTGGTCATCCGTGACGGGTTTTCCACCGAGATCTGGGCAAAGGTTGCGTTAGGCACATACAAGGGGCGTTTATCAAAGGTACGGATACAGGTCAGGCGCCAGCCGATATTTTCAACCGTCCCTTCGATCTCCTTATCGGGCGATCGCACCCAGTCACCGACCTTGAACGGCTGATCCAGGTAGATCATCAGGCCACCAAAAAAATTGGCCAGCAGGTCCTTGGCGGCAAAACCGACCGCGATACCACCAATACCACCAAAAGCCAGCACCCCGGAGACGCTGAAACCAAGACTCTGTAGCACCACCAGGCCGGTGGTGATCAGTACCGATAAGCGCAGCAGTTTGCCCAGGGCCGAAGCAGTCGTTGGATCAAGGGGTTTTTCAACATTTTTTGCACTCTGTACCGTCTTTTCGCCCTTGTTGATAAGCTGGGTCATAAACCAGGCAAAAATCACAATAAAAGACACTTCACGGATCGGATCAATAACATCAAAGATCGGCTCCTGAGAAACCTGACGTACCACCTCAGTTGCCCACAGCAGCCCGTTTAACCAGATAAACAGCCGCACCGGCTTGCGTGCCGAATCAATCAGCAGGTCGTCCCAGAAGGTTCTGGTTTTTTTTGCTGCCTCCTTCAGCCGATCTAACAGTTTCTTTACACCATGGCTGACAAAGGAGGTCATCAGAACAATCAGAAATACTTGGGCAATCCAGGCATAATTGCCACTTAAATTGATAGTTTCCAGAAAATAGACAATAATTTGATTGAGTTGACTTTCCATTACCTTCTCCAGCCTTTCCTCTCCATAACCATCGTAACCCGTAGCGCTTTGTATCGCGCCGCAGTTTCCGGACGGAAACTAGTGGCAAATGACATCCATGGTCAAATGCCGGAACAGATTGTAGCAGCCCATCAGCGCTACGAGCAACCCTGCCCCTTTCAGCATCCATTTGCGCCTGCGGCTGAACCACTGGGCGGCGCTGCCGACCAGAAACAGGGACGGAATGGTGCCGACACCAAAAGCGATCATAGTGACAGCGCCCCGCACGGGATCAGCACTGCCGGCGGCCGTGATGGCCATGGCGTACAATAAACCGCAGGGCAAAAAGCCGAATAACAGTCCCAGGGGTAACGCCGACAGGGCCGGGGGCAAGCGGCGCAACCCTTTGACGGCGCGGGTCAGATACTGGATCGGCCCGGCAAATTCAAGGTCCATCATGTTAATACGCGAAAACAATCCAGCCGTGCCCAGACCGATGGCAATAACAAGAATATCACTGAAAATCAGCAGCCCCAGGGTCACCTGCTGGTAGGCCCCCGCCATCGCTAATGCTGAACCCAGCCAGCCAACGACCAGCCCGATCAGTCCATAGGTGATGGTTCTGCCGACATTGTAGAGCAGGTGAAATAGGGGGCCGCTGTTGCGGCCATCGGCAGTCAGTGACAAGGCGGTAACAATACCGCCACACATGCCGATACAGTGGGCGGAACCGAACAGTCCGGTGATCAGTGCCAGGGAATAAAGAGGATCCATCTGCTATCATTCTCCGCGACGATCGCAGCCGCATTGTCGTTGAATCAGTCAACCACTTGTCGCATCATCATTTTACTGGTACAAGATGACAATCATTTTTCCATGCTATTGTGACAAACCCACACCATGAGGAGGCTATCAATGAAAAGAACCATCCTGCTGCTTTCCGCCATCTTGCTCGTTGCCACTCTTGTTATCGGCTCTGGGAGCGATATTGTCAACCATCCATCCTGCCCATTATGCGGAATGGATCGTGACCGTTTTTCATTCAGTCGCATGCTGATCATTTACGATGACAACAGTGAAATCGGCACCTGCAGCATCCGCTGTGCTGCCGTCGACATGATCAACAACCTCGACAAGGCACCGATACAAATGATGGTCGGTGATTACTACACCCGTGAATTGATCGACGCTGAAACCGCTTCCTGGGTGATTGGTGGTGAGCGCCCCGGCGTGATGACCAGACGGGGCAAATGGGCGTTTGCCGACCAGTCCGGGGCTGACACCTTCATGGCCGAGAACGGCGGCACCCAGGCAACCTTCGAAGAGGCCCTGCAAGCTGCCTACACCGATCTTTATGAAGACACACGCATGATCCGTGAACGCCGCAAAGAACGCCGGGCACGCATGGCGGAAGAGCAAACAATAATGAGTAAGTAATTTTATTGAACCTTCTGCAGCAATTTTCGATTCGTCATTCCCGAAATGATCTTCATCGGGAGTCCAGTTCACCACTATTTGAACATTCTGGATCCCGGACAAAAATGTTCGCGGATGACATTCTTTGTCAGCACCATAGTGAAACAAGGAGATTCCCGTGAGCCTTTGTCCATGCGGCACCAATATGGATTATGCCGACTGTTGTGAACCGGTGATCAGCGGCACTAAAGTCGCGGAAACCGCTGAAGAGCTGATGCGTGCACGTTACAGTGCCCATGAAAAGGTAGCCGTAGATTTTCTTTACAACAGCACCCACCCTGATCACCGCACCAATTACGACCACAAAGGCACCAAGAGCTGGGCAGAACAATCTCAGTGGCTGAAGCTCGAAGTTCTCGCCACCAATGCTGGTAGAGCTGCAGATGAGCGTGGTGAGGTCGAATTTATTGCGCGTTTTCACGATAAAGGGGTCATTCGCAACCACCATGAGCGCGGTCACTTTGCCAAAGTCGATGGCCAGTGGTCATTCACCGAAGGGGAGATGATCAAATCCCCACCGGTGACAGCCTCTAAAGTCGGACGTAACGACCCTTGCAGTTGTGGCAGCGGCAAGAAATTTAAAAAGTGCTGCGGCCAATAACCACCATGGATACATCCATCGCGCTACAGGGAACCCTGTTTGACACATTACTTGCCAGCAGTGAAATCTATGCTGAGCACAACGCTTTTATCTACCGTGCCGCCGGTAGCGAGTTCAATGTCAGCTACGCCAAGCTCTTTGAAGATGCCCTGATTCTTGCCAAGGCCTTCGCCTCCCATAAGGTCACCAAGGGGAGCAAGGTCATGCTGTTATCAGACAATCGCTACGGCTGGATCGTCACCGATTTTGCCTTGTTAGCCCTTGGGGCAATCAGCGTACCACGCGGCAGCGACACACCCACCCAGGAACTCGAATATATTCTTGCCCATGCTGACTGTGAATTCCTGGTTATAGAAACGGAAGCGCTACTTAAAGCCCACAGCCCCATGCTCAAAAAGATGAAGAAACTGCGGTCGGTTTTCGTCATCGAAGGCGGAAAGACCCACCGCTGGTTTGATAATATCTACAGTTACAACGACATCCTTGACGATCGCACGATCACCCCGAGCGACCGCGAAGAATTCATCGCCCGGCGCTACGGACTGAACCTTGACGACACCTTTACCCTGATCTACACCTCGGGAACCACCGGCAAACCAAAGGGGGTCATCCTGACCCACCGCAACATCATGTACAATGTCCGTACCCTGCCGGAGATGATTGCCCTGGAAGAATCCGACAGTTTTGTTTCGATTCTGCCGAGCTGGCATATTTTTGAGCGAGCCTGCGAGTATCTGGCCCTGTCGCACGGATGCTGCACCGTCTATTCAACCGTTAAAACATTTGCTGCTGATCTGGAAACCTACAAGCCAACCCTGGTGGCGACAGTCCCGCGGTTGTGGGAATCGATGTACACCAAAATCAATCAGACTCTGGAAAAACAGGATCCGCGCAAAGCGCGTATCTTCAAAAAGCTCGTAGCTATCTCTGCCACTTACCGTTTTCACCGGCGCCGCCTGAAAAACCAACTGCCGCGTTTTTGCAAACCCAATCCCCTGGTTATTGCATGGGAAAAACTGCTATCCCTTGGTACTTTAGTCGCCCTGTTTTTGCCTTACCGTTTCGCCCAAAAAAAACTGGCAGCGGTGCAGTCGCGTTTTGGCGGACGCTTACGCATGGCGATCAGTGGTGGCGGCAGCCTGCCAACTTACCTGGATGAATGGATCGATGCCATCGGTATCCGTATCGTCAACGCTTATGGTATGACTGAATGTGCCCCGGCCATTGCCGGTCGCGCCCTGAATTGCGAGATTTTCGGCACCCTTGGACCACCAACGAAAGATACGGAGCTGCGCATTGTCGCTGAAAATGGCAGGATTTTACCTGCGGGTGAGGAGGGGGAAATCCAGGTGCGTGGAGAACAGGTGTTTCCCGGCTACTATCAGAATGACCAGGACAATTCCTCGGCTTTTACCGCTGACGGTTTTTTCCATACCGGCGATCTGGGCAAGCTGACCTTAAACGGTGAACTGGTGATCACCGGCCGCTCCAAGGAGATCATTGTTTTAGCCAGTGGCGAAAATGTCGATCCCAGCCGGATCGAGGCGACAATTACCCAGCTACCCTTTGTAACCGATGCAGTCCTTGTTGGTCAGGATAAAAAAGGGCTGGGGGCACTGATTGTACCCGACATGGATCAATTACGTGCTTTCTTCACCGACAAGGTTGAACAACTGGCCGAAACCAAAGACCAGATACTCTCTGACCAGCAGATACTTGATCGGGTGAAGGCCGAAATCAACAAACTGCTGAACGCCAAAAAGGGGTTCAAACCCTTTGAAAAACTGCAAAACATACATTTTCTTGATAAGGAATTTACTGCCGGAGAAGAATTGACCAACACCTTGAAAAAGAAGCGCCACGTCATCGAAACCAAGTACCGTGAAATTATTGCCAAATTGCTTAAATGATGCTTATTTTGGTGGGCTGGTCGGGGATGTCTTTCAGTTGGATTGATGTTCATTACCAAGGATTTTCCTGCGGGTCTGCTGGTACGTACCAATCAAGGCCCCGCCCAGGTCAATAGCCTCGTCTATGACCGCCAGCGCCTCAGCGCGGCGCCCGGTCTCTGCCAGGACCAACGCCAGATTATTCAACGGAATGCCATTGTCCGGTTGCAGCATCGCCGCCTGGCGAAAAGCAATGATAGCCGCCCCCCAATTGCCGTCACGATAACTGCTGTTTCCCACCCCCATCCAGGCAACAAAGCTTTCAGGCCAGACGTCAACAGCAGTCAGATATGCCTCGCTGGCCGCCTCAAATTGCTCAACGCGTTCCAGCCCCACTGCCGCGGCCAGGAACGCAGACTCATCTGCTGTTGCCGGCACAACCACAGGAGGCACCACCACCAGACCCCAGTAATCGCCACGCCGCCAGGTACGTTCGAACACCGGCATGGACATCTTCATCTCTGCCGTACTTCCGGAATGGAGAATCACCTTCCGGCTACCTTGATCAAAACCGATGACCACGGCATAGTGCCAGCGAGGAAACCATGACAACCCAAGATTCTGCAGAATCATCACCGGTTGTCCACTTTTCAGTTCAGCCACCAGAGACGCCCAACCATGTATTGGATAGGCCAGGTATCCCTGCCGCCGCGCAGATGCGATGATTGCCGGTTGCAGACTCCCTTTCAGAGCTGGTGAATATACTTGTTCCACCAGTTGCGACAGATCAACTTCTTCGCCGTTCCAGGCCAACAGCATCGCCAGTGCTGCTGGTCCGCACTGATAATCCCCCTGCGGAAAAAACGGCACCTTCGCAAGCAGTAACCGGTCGTCTTCGGCGGATAAAGCCTCCCGATACTGCAACGTGCTACAACCGCTGACCACTAGGATAAAAAAACAAAAAAAAGCGCAGATAAGCCATCGCTCACCTGCGCTGCTTTGCGGCCTTGTCATCATTTAGCGAACAGGCTGAACAAAGGTAAACACCTTGGTATAACCAAAAATATCGGTAATCAGCAGAACAACAAAAATAAAGAGGACGGCACCGACCACCGTACCAAGACTGGCCCCTGCAGGAAGATGATCAAGTTGGTTGGCAATCTGCATTATTTCAGCATCTGACAGACTGGCCACCCGCGCAGCCACTTCGTCCGGGGCCACGCCCTGGGTCAACATGGCCTGCTGCACATCTTCGCGGGCAAAAAAAGTCATGACCTGTGCACGCGCATCGCCATTCTCCTGAGCGGCAAGGACCGTTTCGGTGCTGATCATACCGGCATGTGCGGTCCGGATACCGACATCAACCGTGAGAAAGCACAGAGCCAGCAAGAGACATAAAGGCTTACCAACATAACGGACAACATATTTTTTCATCAACATCGCTCCTTTTCATTAGCATTGAATAGACCCTTAGAAACAACAGGAAATTTACGCTATAAGTAACACATATAGTCTAACCGGAAAACCGCCAAAGTAAAGTAATCCGACCTGTGCTAGAGCTCTTTGTTGTTGAATGTATCAACAACCATTTGTTTTACTGCCTGAGCCGCCGGCGAACTGGTCCGCTCACGCATCTCTGCCAGCCAGAGCTGACGGATAATCTGCAACCCATCAACGTCAATCCGATACAGTTCGCCACGCTCAATACTTTCCCTGACCGACAGATCAGAAACAAAGGCGCATCCATATCCGGCGGCGACGGCACGGCGGACCGCCTCGTTGCTTCCCAATCGTGCCAGGACATCAAGTGACTGCGGATCACACCCCGCTCTCAGCAGGGCATTATTCAAACTCTGCCAGGTGCCGGATCCCTGCTCGCGCACCACCAACTTCTGCTCTAACACCTGTTGCAGATTGATCACTCCAGCCTTGCGCAATGGATGTGTGGCACCAACAATCAACACCAATTCATCAGACATGATCGGCGTGTACCTGTAGAGATCATCCTCAATACGACCTCCGACCAGACCTAACTCCACACGCTGACAACGGATATCATCAAGAATCTGCTGGGTATCTCCCATGCGAACATTCAGTGAAATGCCGGGATATCGTTGCTGCAACAATGGCAGCAGCTTGGGAATCAGATAATTTGCAGGAATATTACTGGCACCCAGGTCAAGAGTGGCTTTATCGATACCGTGAAAGCGATTCATAGCCCGCTGCAACTGCTCGACTTCATTCAAAATCATTCGTGCCTGGTGCAAAAAAACCTTGCCCCCGGCGGTAAGAACAACCCCTTTACTGATCCGATCCAGAAGACGCGTTCCGAATTCCTCCTCAATGGCAGCGATATGCTGGCTCACTGTCGATTGAGTCAGAGACAACTGTTCTCCACCACGGGAAAAGCTGCCGGTTTCGGCAACGGCTACAAAAAGTTCCAACTGTCGCAACGTCACGGCCTGCTCCTATCGGTTTTCTTAATGGTTTTGATCGACATAATAAAAATTATCCATTTGACCCTGGACTGTCAAGCTTTTAGCATCGGTTTCCGTAAAATGGATTTTATTTGTACCGCAACTACCGATCGGCGTCTCCTAACATCAAGGAATACTGAAAATGACGGTAATTAAGGCAATTGCCAATGAGTCTAATACAATAACCGAAAGCCTTGTTGCCCAACTTGAGGACCACAAACTGCACTGTACCCGTTGTGGTATTTGTGTCGCAGAGTGTCACTTTCTAAGGCGCTATGATGATCCCGGTCAACTTGCCGCCACCTATGATCCTGACAACCCGGTACTTCTTGCCAGGGCCTTTGAATGCAACCTCTGCGGCCTCTGCACCCATGTGTGCCCGGAACCTGTTGACCCGGCGCGAATGTTTCTGGAAATGCGCCGCGAAGCATTTTCAAAGGGTTTGTCTGACCTGCCGGAACATCGGGGCTTACGCAAATATGAACGCACCGGCAACTCAAAAAGTTACACCTGGTATGCCTTACCTGAAGCCTGTGATACGGTTTTTTTCCCAGGGTGCGCTCTCGTCGGAACACGCGCTGAAACAACCGGAAAGATTTTTGAACACCTGCAAGAGATCGTCCCCAATATCGGTATCGTCCTTGATTGTTGCAATAAACCATCACATGATCTTGGGGATCATGTTCATTTTTCTCATATGTTTGAAGAAATGCACAGTTTTTTAAATGAACAGCATATCAAAAATGTTCTGGTTGCCTGTCCTAATTGCTCAAAAGTGTTCAATCAGTATGCACCGAACCTAACAACTCAAACGGTTTACGAAGTTCTCGCTGAAAATCCACCGCCCGATGCAAAAAAGGTGAAGTTGAATGCCACCGTTGCTGTGCATGATCCTTGCGTTAGCCGCTCAGATGCAGCAGCCCAGCAGGCAGTGCGGCAACTTCTTCACAAAGCCGGAATCAGGGTTGAAGAGATGACACACAGCAAGGACAACACCATCTGCTGTGGCGAGGGGGGAGGCGCGGGCTGTCTGGTTCCAGAGCAGGCACGACAATGGATCGACCAGCGTCTTGAGGAGGCACAGGGCAATCCTATCGTCAGCTACTGTGCCGGCTGCACGAACAGTTACAGCAACAGGACAAACACGGGGCACGTTCTGGATCTGGTATTTGAACCACAAACAGCATTGACGCCACAACACAAGGCCACCAAAGCCCCTTTTACCTACCTTAAGCGTCTGAAATTCAAGAAAAACCTGCAACGGCAATTCCCGGCGGCGGTGACCCGCGAACGTACTTTTATACCGCCGGCAGTAACAAAACCAACATCGATGATTACCAAGCTGGCTGTGGTTGCGGCGCTTGTAGCTGCTGTAGTTATAGCCCATCAGACCGGTATCGCGGAATATTTTGAACAGGAGCGTCTGCGTGGTTTTCTGCAGCAATACGGCATACTCGCACCGCTGATCTATATGGCTATCTATTCCCTGGCCCCAGCTCTGTTTCTGCCCGGCTTACCGATCACCATTGTCGGGGGAATTCTTTTCGGCCCCTTCTGGGGTGTCATCTACACCATCACTTCGGCAACAGCAGGAGCCTGCATCGCCTTTCTTGTCTCACGTTATCTCGCCCGTGATCTGATCAAAAGTCGATTGGCCGGCGCACGCTGGCGCCAACTGGACCATCAAGTGGCCGAACAAGGATGGAAAATGGTCGCTCTGACCCGACTTATCCCCTTATTTCCTTTCAATCTGCTGAACTACGCTTTTGGTTTGACCGGCATCAAATTCAGACACTATGCCCTGGCAACTTTCATCTTCATGCTGCCGGGATGTATTGCCTTTATCGTTTTTTCCAGTTCCTTACTTGACCTGTTTCAGGGGCGAATATCCCCAACATTCCTGATCGGCCTGTTACTTATTGTCATCGTTTCACTGATTCCGATCATCTATCAGAAAATAAAGCTTAATCGACTTAGTCAATCCGGAAAAGAATCATAAACCCCGTGAATGAAAGGACATAAAAAATGAGAAAGACCTTCCTGTTCAGTATAACTTTCCTGATTTGTTCAGCATTACTGGTAGGCTGCCAGAGCGACAACACCAAACCCGACTACAATTATATTTCACCGGAAGAGCTGAAAGTGAGGCTGGATCGCGGCGACATCACAAACGGTCGCATGATGATGTTCACCACCCAAACCGAAAAAGAATACGCTAGCGGATACCTGGAAGATGCCATTCCTACATATGCCAGACCATTGGAGACGGACGCAGACTTTAGCAAGCTTGATCCGGTTCTCAATCAGGTCAGGGTTACATCGGAAGATATCATCATTATCTGTCCACGCGGTGGCAGCGGTGCAACCAGGCCCTTTGATTATTTTGAGGAAAATGGCATTCATCCTGATCGGATGCTGATCCTTACCGGTGGCCAGGAAGCCTACAATAAGGTTTTTCCAGAAGATGTTGTGGCAATGAACTGATACTGCCCCTGATTTTATCCAATTTTATCTATCCGAAAATCGGGATGAATAAAATTTTCTCTACAACAAACAGGGAAATCCACAGCCATGCAGCCGGATTTCCCTGTTTGTTTTAGGGCTTTGCTACGAGTTACCCCACCCTGACAAGGGCCTCTTTACACACAGAAAATAAGCCATCAGAATTGAAAATTGCTGTCACGATAACAATCCTGGCAGCAAAGATTCATTATTCTTTATGTACATGATGTCTTATTTGACTTCGGCCCTCTGTGCTAGACTTGCAAAAGTCTTCCATGATCAACAGAAAGGTATTATCAGTGATATTACAGCATCACCGCTATCAGGATATTTTCTCCAAAGCCCTGGAATATGAGCCCTTAATGCGCGAAGAAGCTCTGCACCTGATGACGATTCCGCTTCACTCCGAGGCGTGCTATCAATTGATGGCGACGGCTGATCTCATGTCGAAACAAGAGTTCGGCTTCAAAGCCGAAAACCATTATCACATCGGTCTCAACGTCGAACCCTGTCCTCTTGATTGCCTGTTCTGCAGTCTGACCCATACCGCCGGTATCTTTACCGAAAAAACCGAATTTTCCCTGGAACAGGTGATCACCTGGGCAAAAGAGGCTGAAGAGCATCAGGCCGACGCCCTCAACCTAATGACTACCGGCACCTACCCTTTTGAAAAACTTCTGGAAATTGGCCGGATTCTCAGTAATGAGGTATCTACGTCACTGGTCGCCAATACCCGTGACATCAATCACCACGAAGGCGAAGAACTGCTCAAGGCCGGATTCGTCGGCGCTTATCATGCGGTCAGGCTGGGGGAGGGGCGCGACACTCCGTTGAACCGCGACAAACGGATCGCTACCATCAAGGTGTTGCGTGATGTCGGTCTGGCATGGGCCAACTGCATTGAACCGGTGGGCCCGGAACATCATGATGAAGAGATCGTCGATCTGATGCTGCTGGCACGAGACCATGGCGCTACCTACAGTGGCGTCATGCGGCGCATCAACTTCCCCGGTTCTCCGATGACAAAATTCGGCATGATTACCGAGCTTGAAATGGCACGGCTGGTGGCGATCAGTCGACTGGTTATGGGCAAGGTTCCCAAAGCTCATTGCACCCACGAACCCCATTCGGCATCTCTGCTGGCCGGTGCCAACCTGTTCTTTCCCGAAGTCGGCTCAAGCCCCAGAGACGGTATCGATGATACCGGAAAAGGGCGAGGTCGCGGCATAGAAGACTGTCAGCATATTCAGCGTGAGATGAATCTGGACCCGCTGCTGCCTTCCAACTGCTATCGTTCAGCAACAGCAGCAAATGACATTGAAAAGGACCAGTGATGAAGAAATTTCATCTGCTTCCCTTACGCAAACTGCTACCGATTCTGGCGCTGGTATTGGGCACAGGCATGCCGGCACTCTCCACCGCTACCGAAATAAGGGTTGGCACCTGGAGAACCGCCCAGACCATTCAGCCTTTTTTCTATCAGGATTTTCTATCAGCAGGGGTCAAGGTTGATGTGCGTGCTTTCTCCAATCCGGCGGATCAGAAAACCGCACTGCTGGCCGGCAGCCTGGTAATGACCGGCACCACTCTGGCTCATGCCATCCACTCCGCTTCACTGGGACAACCGGTCGTAATCGTTGCCGCCCTGTGTCACCGCGCCTCGGCGCTGGTCGTCGGCAGCAACAGCGGCATCGAAACGGCACAGGACCTCAAAGGCAAAACCATCGGTTATGTGCCAGGGACAATGCACGAGATTCTGTTGCGCGAAACACTGCGCCGGAATGGCTTGTCTCCCGCCACCGATGTCAAACTGATGCGGGTTGATTTTTTTGATATGGGGATAGCCCTGGCGCGCGGCAGTATCGATGCTTTTCTATCGGGAGAACCCTTCCCCTCCCTGGCGGTTCACCAGGGGTATGGTCGCATCCTCTCCTATCCCTATTTTGAAGACTCCGTCGGCACCATCAATGCCGCAATGATCGTTACCCGTTCCACCATTGAGAGCAAACCCGAGTTAGTTCAGCAGTTGGTGAGTGCCCATGCCGCTGCCACCGACTGGCTTAATGCCAACCCGCACCAATGGCTGCAGGCAGCGACAGAGTTCGGAACTCCGCTACCGATTCTGCAGCAAGCTGCCGGCAACATGGAACTGGCCTGGAACATGGATACCATCTTTGTCCGTCAGGTCCAGGCTCTGGGTGAGCAGATGCAATCTCTGGGCATCATCAATCGCCAACCGGACTATGAGCTCCTGTTCGACCTTTCATTTGTACACAAAGCAGGCGGCAATCAATGAGAAGAGTGGACACCAATATCTGGCTGCAACGGAGCCTTCCCTGGGTTCTCCCTTTCGGCCTGCTCCTGGGCTGGTATCTGATCAGCAGCAGAGAAATAATCCCGACCTACCTGCTGCCCCATCCCGGGCAGGTTCTGGTTTCCGGGTTTGATTATATTCTTGGTGATCCGCAAAAAGGCATTTATACCGGGCGTTTTCCTGGTGATTTCAGTGCCAGCATTGGCCGCGTACTTCTCGGCTTTGCTCTGGCGACCGCCATCGGCCTGCCTCTGGGACTCCTGTCGGGACGGCTGGAAAAGGTGCAGTTGCTTCTGGGCAGCACCCTCAATGCCCTGCGCGCGGTACCCGGTATCTGCTGGCTTCCTCTGGCGCTAATCTGGTTTGGCATCGGCCTCAAAACCACCGTGTTTCTTGTGGCACTGGCAGCCTTTTTCCCGATTTTTCTTAATGCTGAAGCCGGCGCCCGGCAGATCAACCCCACCTTGACTCAGGCCGGAACCATGCTTGGCATGAATCGCTGGCGCCGGGTGTACCGGGTGCTGATTCCGGCGGCCATGCCCCACATTGTCACTGGTCTGCGGCTGGGGATGGGGATTTCCTGGGCCTATCTGGTTTTAGGTGAACTCACCGGTGTCCCCAATGGTCTTGGTGCCGTGATCATGGATGCCCGCATGCTGGGACGCAATGATATCATCATCGTCGGCATTATCCTGATCGCCCTGATCGGCCGTTTATGCGACACCGGCCTGCATCTGCTGCTACGGCTGTGCTTCAAGAGTGCCCGGAGGCTGACGTGAGCCGTAACCACCTGCAGATTATTTATAGCCGACAGGATACTTCTCCAGAACCGGTTATTCTGGAAGTCAAGCGACTGACCAAGAGCTTTACCTCCGCCGATAGTGAACAGACAATTGCCCTGAAGGATCTGTCCTTCAGCATCCGCCAAAAAGAGATGGTCTGTCTGCTTGGTCGCAGCGGCTGCGGCAAGTCGACCCTCCTCAAGCTGCTGGCTGGTTTTATCAAGCCCAGCGCAGGGGAAATCCTTCTGAATGGCGAGCCCCTGCATCACCCCGGTCCGGCCTGCTGCATGGTTTTTCAGGAAGATGCTCTTTTTCCCTGGCTGACGGTCAAGGAGAATATTGCTTTCGGTCTGGCCAACAAGCCCATGACACGACGGCAGAAGCTACAGGAAGTTGATCGCTTTATCGACCTGATCGGGTTGAACGGCTTCGGATCCTACCTGCCGCGAGAAGTTTCTGGGGGGATGAAACAGCGCGTAGCTCTGGCGCGGGTACTGATTCTGCAACCCCGCATTCTGCTGATGGATGAGCCCTTTGCCGCTCTTGACGCCCAGACCCGCGAGCAGATGCAGAGCCTGCTGCAGGATCTGCGGCGGCAATTCGCGCCAACGGTTCTCTTTGTTACCCACGATGTTACCGAAGCGTTACTGTTAGGGGATCGGGTGTTGCTGTTTGACAAGAATCCGGGACGGATCAGCCATGACATTAAGGTGGGCCTGCCACAGACCCGCTCAGTTGACAATGAGGCCTTTTTACGCCTGCGCACCCACATCAATCAACAGCTCAAAGAGGAATAAGCCTGGAAAGAAAAGTCATCCACGAAAAGCGCGGAACCCACGAACACAATCGAAAGATATAAAATTTCTTAGCAGACATTCTTTGGTGAGCAACCTTTTCAATAATGATTCGACCTTCCCGTGTCTTTTCTGTTTTTTCGTGGACCAAAAACCGTTTTTTGATGAAAAGCTTTTCAGTTGCAGCGTTACGGGTCAAGGATCGGTGATCTGATCAAGAATTGCATGCACCTGCTCAGAGGTTCTGATCGACACACGCTGGCGCTCCAGCTCAGCGAGCAGGCGCTGCTTGCCGCTGCGAGCAGCAGCCATATCCGCTGCTGCCTGTTCAATTGTTCGTCGCGAATCCGCACTCCAGCGTCTAATGGCGTTGCGCCGGTCCAGTTGCGCCTGCTGAAACAGCTCTGAGAGTTCCCGCGCTTCCTGCATCAGCTCAGCTTCCCGCTGCTCCTGCTCCTGCTGACGGCGCTGCTGTTCGAGCACTTCCCGTTCAAATCGCGAACGAGTATCAACCGCCGGAGGGCTGGTAAGTTCGGGGACAAAATGCAGGTTATCCGGATCACTGGCCTCCACTTCACGCGCATCGACCCGGCACTCATCCGGCAACGACTGCAGATTATCGGTCACATGAAGTCGCCCTTCGCTATCACGGCAAGTGTACAAGGTCGCCACCGCCACCAGCGGAATGGTGCAAAGAACTACGGCCAGGATCAATATTCTCATTTGTCAACTCCTGCTCCAAGAGTGTATAAGCGAAAAACACCAGTGGGTGTGCATCCGGCAACACTCGATGGGCTTGCTGTAATTTCCAAGCGGAAACCAGTTAAAAAAGTTTTCTGCTGTCAATCAGCAATGTTACCGGGCCGTCATTCACCAGATCAACCGCCATCTCGGCACGAAAAACTCCGGTCTGTGCCGCCACCCCCAACCCCTTTAACAGGTCAACAAACCGATCACACAGAGGTTCGGCGACTTCCGGAGGCGCAGCAGCAGCAAAGCCCGGTCGACGTCCCTTGCGGCAGTCACCAAGAAGAGTAAACTGTGATACCATCAGCACTTCGCCCTTTATATCGCAGATAGACAAGTTCATTTTACCATCTGTATCTTCAAATATCCGCAGACCGGCAATTTTCTCGGCCAGATAAGCGGCGTCCTTGTGGTTATCGCCCTGTTCGATCCCCAGCAATACCACTAACCCTGTTGCAATGGCTGCAACCTGCTCTCCCGCTACCGTCACTCCTGCCTGAGTAACCCGCTGTACGACCGCACGCATCGTTTGTCCTTTTTTTATTCTTCGTCTGTAACTAGTTTCCGTCCGGAAACTGCATTATGTTCATCCAGCGTTTCCGGATGAACACTAACTATTCAGCTCTATCCTTGCGCTAGTTGCCGCAACAGGGCTAGATTTTCCAGATCGTTACAATGGTTCTCCCCCGGCGGAGTTTCGGTAACTTTCGGGCAATGAGCAAAGCGCTCATCCTGCATCAAGCGCCGAAAGCCCCCGACGCCAATCAGCCCCTGCCCGACATGCTCGTGACGGTCAACCCTCGAGCCTAAAGGTTTTTTACTGTCGTTAAGATGGAAGAGCTGTAATCGCTCAAAACCAATCAAACGATCGATCTGCTCCATCAGTTGCTCGTAACCATGCGAAGTGCTGATCTCATAGCCAGCAACAAAGGCATGACAGGTGTCCAGACAGATGCCAAAACGTCCGGCATCAAGACGCTCAAGAGCCCAGGCCAGATCCTCTATACGCGCTCCGAGTGAGGTTCCCTGTCCAGCTGTATTTTCCAATAAAATGATGACCTCATCGCCAACTCGCCGACTAATCTGCTCAAAGCTCCGACACAGTGTCGTCAATCCGGCATCAATCCCTTCTCCCTTGTGCGCTCCCGGATGTATGACAAGCGACTCAATTCCCAGCAGCCGGCAGCGCTCCAGTTCATCAAGGCAGGTGATAATCGAGCGGTGGCGGTGTGCCGGATCAGGGCTGGCCAGATTGATCAGATAACTGCTGTGGGCTGCAACATAACGCACTCCGCTCGATTCTCGGCACATCTGAAAAGCGGTAATGGTTTTATTATCGAGGGGCGGTGCCTTCCAGCGACTGGCGTTACGGGTAAACACCTGAATGGCCGTCGCACCGATGGCGTTGGCCCGAGGGAAAACATTTTCCATCCCCCCCGCTATCGAAACATGAGTACCAAGCAACTGAGGACAATCGACAACCTCCGCCATCAACTACCAACCTTGCGCCACCGCTCGAGCAAGGGGGCAATCTCGCCCACGCTGTCAAGACGACTATCGACACAGGACATATCACCATGCAGCTGCCCGTCAGGGGCCACCAGAACGGTGGTCATACCGAACGCCTTTGCAGTTTTCAGGTTTTGCAGTTGATCTTCGACCATCACGCAGTCTTTGCCATCCAACGCCAACTGCTCCAGCACCTGCAGATAAGGGTCAGGGTTCGGCTTGGGCTGATATTCTGCAATACGGATGTCGAACACATCGGCAAATAGATCCTCAATACCCAGAGCCACCAGAACTCGATCAGCGTGACAGCGGGAGCCGTTGGTAAAAATATAGCTGGGGATCCCTGAAGCTTTGAGAACATTGCGCAGGGCATGGTCAGAGGTGAGCCTGCTGCCGACATCCACAGCATGGACATAATCCAGATAGTCTTCCGGGTCGACTCCGTGATGGCGAATCAGCCCCAGCAATGTGGCCCCATAGTCGTGCCAATAGCGACGACGCAGGACATCAACCTCTGCCAGGGCAATACCGGCAACCTCTTCCATGTAGCGGTTGATACGCACATCTATCAGGGAAAACAGGTCGCAGGACGGCGAATAGAGGGTGTTATCCAGATCAAAAAGTACTGCTTTCATGGCGCAACCTTTGGCTAATTGGGAGCATAAACTCCGGAGAATACCTCGACAGCAGGACCAGTCATCAGCACCTCGCCGTCATGGAGCCATTCCATGAACAGGTCGCCACCACGCAGATGATTGGTAATCGTACGCCCTGTTCGCCCGGTCAGGACCCCGGCGACCGTTACTGCTGCCGCCCCGGTGCCGCAGGCCAGGGTTTCTCCGGCACCCCGTTCCCAGGTGCGCTGAATCACCTCACCGGATGAAATAATCTGCACAAATTCAACATTGATCCGCCTGGGGAACCAGGGATGATGTTCGATCTGGGGACCGATTTCCGTCACCGGAAACTTCTCAACATCTGCGACATAGATCACCGCATGGGGGTTGCCCATGGAAACGCAAGTCAATTGGAGGTGCTGACCGGCAACGATGAGGGGGACGTTTAGCGCCTGCTCACTGGCCGGACCAGTCATCGGCAACTCGGCTCTGGTCAATCGGGGGCGCCCCATGCCTACACAAACAGAATGTACGCGGTTTTTACTGTTCAATAAAGCATTGAGTTCAAGAACACCATTTCCTGTCTCAACGCTGATTTCACTTTTCTGGACAAGGCCATGGTCGTAAGCGTACTTGGCGACACAGCGAATACCGTTGCCACACATCTCTGCCTCGCTGCCATCGGCATTGAACATGCGCATGCGCAAATCAGCGCATTCTGACGGCAGAATCAGTATCAGTCCGTCGGAACCGATGCCGAAATGCCGATCGCTGACCTGCCGTGCCAGACTGGCCGGATCGTCAACCTTTTCTTCAAAACAATTGACATAAACGTAGTCGTTCCCGGCACCATGCATTTTGGTAAATTTCATGGACAAAGCCCCTTCTTCCATGGTTGTCGCTGAACAACCCTCTCTGTTACTATATGACTTAAAATTGAATGGCTCAACACCTTACCGTCAAACACAGGAGAAGCAATGGCCTTTTTTCTAAAAACCAAGATCTGGCAAACTGGAGCCCTCGACTGGTGGGGAATGATCGATAACGAAGATGTTTATCTGGGTTCCCGTGAATTCCCCCAGCCCCCCGAAGAAGGAGATGAGTGGGTGGCGCATAAGACCGGTGACCGTTTCAAAATCATTGAGATGGAAGTCCGACTGATCGGCAAGGAAGATCCGGTGGTGTACCCATGGTAAATCTCGCCATTGTCCAGCTTGAGGCAAGTGATATGGAGAACTTCTCCTACCTGCTCTTCTGCCCTGAAACCCTGCAAGGCGCGGCCATCGACCCGTCAATGCGACCTGAAGTTCTGCTGGATGAAGCGACCAGGCGAGGAGTAACCCTGACACTGCTGCTTAATACTCACGGTCATCAAGATCACATCAAAGGGAACAAGCAAATTCTGGCTTCCGGCGCCATCAAGCACGCCGCGCATCCCCTTGATGTATCCGGTGCCGACATCCCTCTGGCAGAAGGGATGCGCCTGCCCATCGGCAATTCATTCGTCACTGTTATGCACACCCCGGGGCACTCCCCCGGTTCAGTGGTATTCGTCACAGCGGATGCGATAATATCCGGCGACACCCTGTTCGTCAGCCGTTGCGGGCGCGCTGATCTGCCCGGCAGTGACGTGCACCAACTCTATACCAGCCTGCAACGCTTGAAAAAGTTGCCGGAAGCGACCAGGGTCTATCCCGGCCATGACTACGGTCCGATCCCCAACTCCACTATCGCCTGGGAACTCGAACACAACGAATTCATCAAATGTCCCGATCTGGAATCGTTTATCGCTCTGAGAATGGGGTAAATTATTTTTTCTCCGTGACCACGACGACCCGGGTGCCGGCAAGGCGATCATTCCAGCCACGACCGTCGCCACTGAACAAAACAAGCAGATAGCCCAAACCGAGAGGGAGAAGCTGCAGCAACCCCCCGACACTACGCAAAAATGCTTGAGAAAAAACCAGCGGTTCGCCGGTAGCTGTTTCGACCCGCAGACCGGTCAGCATTTTGCCGGGAGTCTGACCGGCAAGAAAATGAAAAAGGGTGAAATATCCAAAAGTAAGGGTAAAAAGTATCAGAAAATAAGGAACCGACAGATCAATCAGCGTATCCAGTGTCGGCAATGGGCCGGTTTCTCTGGACAGGGTAACCTCTGCGGCAATAACGAAGCTGAGTCCGACCAGCACCAGAATAACCGCATCGTAGACAAAGGAAGCAAAACGCCCGCCGATAGAGACCGGCAGTGCCTCCGAATGATGCGGCTCTTCGACTGTCGCGACAGGGTCCTGTGCAACAACCTCCGCAACCTCTTCCGCTTCAGGTGCGGAACAATCAAAAACATACTCATCCTCTTCAGCCGCAGCCGGTGGCGGTGATTGAGGGGAGTCAAACTGATCATCAGATTGCCGGGACGTCGTTGCGGCAACAGTTGATACGATTGAAGCCGGCGGTGAAATCTCCGGAGCCCCCACTGCAGGTGGAGACTCCGGTAAGTCAAAAGGGTCCGTGGGGCCCTCCTTGGATCCCTTGGACTTTTTCGGCATCTTGTCCCCTTCGGCTATGGATTCTGCATCGAAACCAAAATCATCCTCCAGCTCGTCATCTGCGTCAGGCATGTCAAAGGCGAAATCGCCATCTGCTGTGGCCTGTGCCCCACCTGCAGGCTCGGATTTGGGGCCTTCAAGTGACTCTTCCATATCTTCTTCTTCCGGGGCCTCTTCGAACAGATCATCAAAAGAGAGATCTTCCTCTTCACTGCTCTCACCCATGAAGTCAAAGCCGAAGTCATCCCCATCGGCGCTGCCACCATCGGCTTTACTGGCACCACCCGCAGCGGCAGCAGCAGTCGCCCCCATGGCTGTAGCAGCGGCGAGGTCAGGAGCTTCAACTGCAAGAAGATCTTCCTCTTCAGTGGCTTTGGCAGAAATTCCCGTAGCGCCGGGGAACAGAACACTTTTGATTCCGAAGCGCTGCTTGAAGTCGATCAGATCTTTGCCACATTTTTTACAACTATCGAGATAGTCGAAACTGTTGTAACCACACTTAGGGCACTTCATAATATGTCCTTTCCATATGAATGGGTTTGCTTCATTGACCCATAACCGCAGGATAAATCACCATAAAGATATTGTAAAACAGTGATTATCGCAAGACCGGCAGTTTCTGTCCTTAAAATTCTCGGCCCCAGGCTAACGGGATGATAGCCACATGCCTGTGCTAGAGCCGCTTCCTTCTCGGAAATTCCTCCTTCAGGGCCGACAATAACTGAAATCCGCCGGCAATCGCTCCTAGCGACGGCTGCTGCCAGGGGAACGTCTGCCTGTTCCCACAGCATCAGCTTCAACCCTGTATCTTCCATAGCCAGAGCGGATTTCAAGGAATCACTGCAAAACAATCCGGGTACATAATACTGACCACACTGGCGTGAGGCTTCCTGGATGATTTTTTCCCAACGCAGCCGCTGCCGCGAATCGGGCTTTAATCTGGCGACACTACGCTCCATGGACACCAGATGGAAAGAACTGACCCCCAGCTCTGTCCCTTTTTGCAGAATCAGCTCGGTTTTAGCCCCCTTGGCCAGCCCCTGGATTAATTGAATCTGACAGGGGGGCGGAGCACTATCATACAACTCACGCACGTACGCTTGTCCATTATCCTGCAAGACCGCCTCAGCAACCTGTCCGGCGCCGTCAAACAGTCGGATTTCGGCACCCGGCTGCAAACGCAGTACCCGCTCGAGATGATGTTGTAATGCCGCCGGCAACATCATCGTAGCGCCCGGGTGTAATGGCGTGTTTGCTAAATAAAAACTCCTCATGACGATTGACGACGGAACACCAGACACACCCAGTCTTCGCAGATACGGGTCGGAAATTGTTTAAGCTCTTGAACCTTGAATGCTGCGCTGACAATCGACTCCTTTTCTTTGAGAATTCCGGACAGAATCAGCCAGCCGCCCGGAACCAGTCGCCGGATCAGTGCTTCTTTCAGGCGGATATTTTCTTCTGCCAGAATGTTGGCAACCACAAGGTCAAAAGATCCCTCAATATCCTCAAGGGGCTCTGTAGTGATAGCGACCTTGTCCTGCAACCGGTTTCTGGCAACATTGCCACGAGCAACGCCACAGGCAGACGGATCGATGTCGTTCCCCACCACTCCCACGCAGCCCAGAGCCGCAGCTCCGATAGCCAGTATACCTGAACCGGTACCGACATCGAGCATCCGTAGCGGCGCTACTGAGTGATCGAGCAACTCGGCAAGGGCTTCAAGGCATAACCGGGTCGTGGCATGGGTTCCAGTACCAAAAGCCATTCCCGGATCAATTTCAATGGCAACCTGCGCTTCACCAACGTCAGGCTCTTCCCAGCTCGGATGCACAATCAAGCGGCGGCCAATCTGAAAAGAGGAAAAGTGCTGTTTCCAGCTTTGTGCCCAATCAATATCCGGCTCCGGGGAGCCGACTGCAAAGGTCAACGATTCAGAATCAAATAGCGGCAATGCCGAAAAAGCTGATTCCAATTCGCAAAGCAGCGCCTCAATTGCCAGGTCGGTCTCGAAATAAGCCGTGATTTTATAATCTCGGCCATCTTCAAGATCGCCATCGGGCACCTCGAACGTATCAAGCTGCTGATCATCAATCAGAATGCCGCAACTCCCCTGTTGCGCCAAAACAGCGCCGGCCAATTCGACCAGTGCGCCCCTGAGCGTAATATTTATGGATAAACACTCTTTTTTCATCACCATTAATTAACAGAAACTATCCATGAAAATCAACAAATAATATACCCGTTTTTCCACGCTAGGGATACATTTGCGTCAGTTTTCATATTTTTACAACGCCCCGAAAGCCTGCCCTGAGTCAAAATTAAAAAAAACTATTATTAGTCTTGCACAGAAAATCTGACTCTGTTAAAGTTGCCGGAAGTTTCTCATGAGCGAGAACTACTCAAGAAGATCGACCATGCATTTTTCTTTTTGACACGGCCTATTAGCAGAGCAGTCTGCAGACAGGTTCTATTTTTCACATTAGAATTAAATGCGGTTGAACCCCAGGCTGATTAATACTAAAAGGAGACAGCCCCATGCACATCCTGGTTGTTGAAGACGAAAAAAAAGTCGCCAGCTTTATCAAGCGCGGTCTCGAAGAGGAGGGGTTTACCGTAGACCTTGCTCATGATGGCGAAGAAGGGGTCAACATGGCTATGGACAAACCCTATGATCTGATCCTGATGGACGTCATGCTGCCTAAGATGGACGGACTCAGTGCTATCAAGACCTTGCGTCAAAATAATATCCAGACCCCCGTGCTCTGCCTGACTGCCAAAGATGCTGTTGATGACATTGTGTCCGGCCTCGACAGTGGCAGTGATGACTACCTGACCAAACCTTTTGCCTTTGCTGAACTGGTGTCCCGCACCAAAGCCCTCATTCGTCGCAACTCCCACGATCGCGGCGCCGAGCTGGTGTTTGCCGATATCCGGCTGGATCCGGTATCCCACAAAGTCTGGCGCGCCGACCAGGAGATTGACCTGACCACAAAAGAATATTCCCTGCTGGAATATTTTATGCGCAATCCCAATCAAGCCCTGAGTCGAACCATGATCGCTGAACAGGTATGGGACTATACCTTTGACACCTTCACCAACATCATCGATGTCTATGTCAACTATCTGCGAAAAAAAATAGATCGCAACTTTGACAAAAAACTGATCCACACAGTTCGTGGCGTTGGTTATATTCTGAGGGAGCCGGAATAGTTGTCCCTCATCACGACCCTGACCAGAAAACTTGTAAGCGCACCCCTGATCTGCCTGGCACTGATTCTGGGAATCGGCAGTTTCCTCTGGCAATCATCTTTGTACCAGAAGATGCTTGATCAGATTGACGCTGAACTGCATCTGACCGCCCGGTCATTTGACTATCTGCTTCGGATTCAGCCGACGGGACAGGTTGCTTCCGGGGATTATTGTGCGGCAACCTCTGCATTCCTCGAACATTCAGCGCCCACTGTCCACGCTGCCCTGTACGCACAAGCCGGCGACCTTGTCTGCCTTGCAGGCCCGAAAAGTGAGGCGCAACGGATTCCGCTGCGAACCCTGACGGATACCGAACAGTCGTTCTCTTTCGTATCCATTGACAGCACCACTCATCGCTCCCTGCTCTTTAAACTCACCGGCACTGATGGGACTGCAGACTATCTGTCTCTGAGTGCAGATTTTTCTCCTTTCAGTTCACAACTGCAGCGCTGGCGGTTTGTGCTGCTGCTCGGCTCCATTCTTATCCTTGCCGCTGCCGCCCTCTATTTACGCCACCCGCGCCACCATCAACACGCCGGGACTGTGGCCAGACTGACGGAACTCATTGATCAAACCGGCCCCGATCAGCGCCCTGTGCCCTTTCCTGTGGAAAAAATTCAATCAAACGAACTGCGTCAACTCGCCGAGAGTTACAACCAGATGACCGAAAGACTGTTCACCGGCGTGCACAGATCACGACAATTTGCTGCGCATGTTGCCCATGAGCTGCGCACACCGTTGACGATTTTACGCGGCGAAACGGAAATTGCCCTGCGCAGCACCCGCAGCGCTGACGACATTCGCCAGGTACTTGAATCAAATCTTGAAGAAATCACCCGCATGAGCTATCTGGTGGATGATCTGTTAACCCTGTCCAAAAGTGATCTGGGAGAAATTCCGTTGCAGCCGAAAGCTATTCGCCTGCATGAACTGCTGTCCGATCTGCAACGCCAGGCACAGATTCTGGCCAGGGAAAAGGAGATCAGCATTGAACTGGAATGTGCCGACAGCGATTTTGTCATCCACGCTGACGAACTGCGCTTAAGACAGGCCCTGCTCAACCTGCTGACTAATGCCATACGCTATACCCCCATCCGGGGAATCGTCAGTATTAATGTCACGACGCAAGGAACAAAAGTCACCATCACCATCAGCGACAATGGCATCGGCATCGACGAAAAACATCTGCAGCATATTTTTGAACGATTTTACCGAGTTGACAAGAAAAGCCATCAATATGACGGGGGCACCGGCCTGGGGTTGGCTATTGTAAAATGGGTTGTTGATGCCCATCGTGGAACGGTCGAAGTTTCTTCCAGCCCAGGCCAGGGGAGCCGCTTTGCCATCAGCCTCCCGAAAAACCAGAGCACCCATCAATACGGATAAACTGCTCGATTTTTTGTCCGGCACGCTGTTTTTTTTCTTTACAGGAGGCCTTTTTTCGTGTACGGTTCCACTAAGGATCTCCTCAGGGAGACTCCGACCCCGAAGACCTACCCCCCCTCCAGGTCTTCGGGGTTTTTTTATTTTTGCTGATTATTACCAATTTCGGTAGACACAGTTTTATCCCTCTCTCTGGGGGTGAGGGGGAGTTTTTGACCATTTCAAGCCCCCCTCATCCGGCTTGCAGCCACCTTCTCCCACCGGAGAAGAGCGTGAGCGGAAGATCAGTGCTAATCAGATTTTTTTTATGGCGACCACTGGTCGGCAATGTAAAAAACCTGTTGTTGTTGCTACCGGCCCCTTGCTGCTATAATTCCGAAAACAGGAGCTGTTACACATCCCCCGACATTTCCAGAGGAGGCATACTGGTGTCTTTTCAACCACGCCCCGTCTTCGTAACCGACTCTTTTATGCTGCCGGTGGGGAAATATAACGGCAAACACCGCCGGGATATGAGTTTTTTTGAGCTGGTAGATCAACTCAAACCCCTGGTCCATAGCCACTCTCAAACAGATCAAGATATCGGCTGTGTTATTGTCGGCAGTCAGAACCCGTTCGCCTTTTCCGGTATCGACAACGTTGCGGCAAAAATCTGTGGACGCCTTGGCATCAGCGGGGCTAAATCGATTCTCGTCGATACCGCTTCTTCTTCCGGCGCCAGCGCCTTCGAAGCAGCCTATCTTGAGGTTGCTTCCGGCCAGCACGATCAGGTTCTGGCCATCGGCATTCAAAAGATGACAGACGCTTCGACCACCGCCGCAACAGGTATCGTTGCCGGCGTTATCGACCGGGAAGAAGCTGAGTTCGGCCTGACCATGCCGGCCTGTGGTGCCCTTGTCGCCCGTAGCCTGATAAACGAATTCAAGCTTTCAGATGCACAGTGGACAGACTTTTCAGCGCGCCTGACCGAACGTGCCCATCGCTTTGCTGCCAAAAACCCTGATGCTCATCTCAACTATGAAATTCCTGTTGATACCTATTTTGATGATATCAAAAGTGGCAAAAACTACCTTTATTACGATCCGCTTCATTACTATGATTTCTGCCCCATGTCGGACGGCGTTGCCGCCTGCCTGTTAACTGCCACTCCCGGGGCAGTCCGTGTCAGTGGCATCGGCTCAGGAACCGATATTCCAACAATCGCAGATCGCCTGACCTTTACCAGCTTTCCGGCCACCAGAATCGCACTGGCACAAGCTCTGGGCAAAGCCGGGCTCAAGGGACTGGACCCGCTTGCCGGAAAGATCCATATCAACATGCATGATCCTTTCAACGGTTTTGGTCCTATCAACCTTGTCGATCTAGGTGTTATCCCCCGTCAGCACCTTCTGGAGGGGCTTCTGGACGACTCCCTCACCGGCCCGAATGGTCGCTTCCCAACCAACCTGACCGGTGGCCTGAAGGGGCGCGGCCACCCCCTCGGTGCGACCGGCATGGTTCAAATTGTCGAAAATCACCGCCTGCTGACCAGCGGACAATTCCAGGCGGCCCTGTCACATTCCATCGGTGGCCCGATCAACAATAATGTTGTTGTTTTACTGGAAACCGAGGAGAGTTATCTCAAGCGAGAACCTGCGCCCTATCGACCCGTCGAGAAGATTACCCTCGGACAGCTAAAACCTGTCGCCATCACACTGGAAACAATTCTCGGCGAAAAACAGCGCTGCGTTGCCCGGTTGCTGGTAAGAACATCACGGCACAACTTCCGTAGTGGAGATATCGAGCGCACCCTGCTGTTAATTTCGGCCCGGCACGAAAAACAGGACTATCGGTTTTTAATCGGGCTCGATCCACAATCAGCTTCGGCCCTTGAAAACCTGGGAGCAGGGGACAAGATTCTCTTGCAGCGCCTGGACGGTCAGCTTCACGTCAATGATGTGCCTATCCGCCGTCTATACAAAAAAACCATTGAAGGCGTGGTTGACCTCGCCGATACCGCTTTTCGCCATCTCGGCCTGAAAAAATGACGTATCTGCGTATCCGCACAGTCTCAGCAGAGACAGTACATGGTATTTTTCGCTGATGCGCATAACGATTAAACAACAGATCCTTCTCGCCCCGGCGATGATTCTCCTGCTGCTGCTGCTGCTGCTGGGGTTCATGCACTATACCTACTGGGATCTGAACACCAAAAGACGCGACATCAGAGCGGCAGAAACCACTTTTGTTGCTCTGGCTGAAGCCGATATGGCCGCACGCAGGCTACACGTTCTGCTGCGTGTCATCCAGCACAGCGGTATGGCCGCCCCCGAAGATCTGGCGCTGATTGTCGATCTTTATGAGCGCCTGCTCTCCGCTATCGATCGGATCGAACCTTTTGGAGTGTTGAAAAGCTCCGGACATCTGGAATACCTATCTGACCTGGCTCGCAGCCTCAACCCCACTGCCGGGCTCGAGCCGGAAGATACCGCTCCTCTTTTCGCCGAACTGCGTGCCGAACTCTCCGGTCTTTCCAATCTTACCCAAAATCAGCGAAATCGTCTGCGCCAGGCCCACGACCAGGACATCAATCAACTGGTTGAACGAACTGTTCTGGTATCCATTGCGGTCCTTATTTTTGCCGTACTGCTGGGACTGTCTATCTCCATCTATTTCAGCCGTCGGATTCTGGGGCGCATCCAAACAATATCTACCAGTGCTGCCCGTATTGCCGATGGTAGCCTGGAACTGCCGCCAATGCCGGACCGGATTCAGGACGAAATGGACGTCCTGGCACGCTCCATCAACCGCATGGCAACCAAATTGATCCAGGTGGTCGGTACGGAAAAACTGCTGGAAGGCGCCGAAGAAGAACGCCGCCGCATTGCCATGGATCTGCACGACCAGTCACTTTCAGATCTTTCCGGCATACTCCGTGGCCTGCAGCACCTCTCGAGTCTGCATAAAAACGACGACATCGGAACACGGATAGTCGCTCTGGAAAGCAGCTTGAACAGCGCCATCACCAATCTGCGCGACATCATGAACAACCTGCACCCCCAGACCCTGGACATTCTCGGCCTTGGTGCGGCAATTGAGGCCCACATCGACCAGCAGGGTCAGCGCGAGGGCGCGCCCCCATGTCATCTCTACGTCGATCCACGTATTGCCGAACTGAACCTGGATCGCATCAGGCAACTGGCCCTCTATCGCATTGCGATCGAAGCAATACAGAATGTTCTCAAGCATGCATCAGCCAACCGCTTTGAGGTCAATCTTGAACTGCGCGGATCAACCCTGGTACTCTCTGTGGAGGATAACGGCTGCGGCATGAACGCCGATGATATCAATAACAAAGGGCGTGGACTGAACAATATCCGTGAACGTGCACGCACAATCAATGCTGAGGTTAACTGGAAACCGTCGCGTTTCTCGACCGGTACACGCTTTGAACTCTGTATGCCCACCGACATCCCAACCTGATGGAGTCAACAATGTCCGATCACCTGGATATCCTCATCGCTGAAGACAACCCTAAAGATCTGGAATTTCTCGAACAGCTGTTTTCTCAATGGCCCGAACATGTCACCATCACCCGCGCACCCACCGGACTGGAGGCCCTGCAGATCGGCTGCGAAAAAAAACAACCGCTGGTCATCAGCGATATTCAGATGCCGGAGATGAACGGCGTCGAATTTGCCCGACAACTCTGGAGCAAGCAACCCCAGGCGCGCATCGTCTTCTGGAGCCAGTTTAAGGATGAAATGTACGTACGTTCCCTGGTCAAAATCGTGCCGCCGGAAACCGTCTACGGCTACATTCTCAAGTCAGCCTCCAAAGAACAGATCAGTTCTGCCATCCGCACAGTACTGATCGATGAACAATGCTGGATCGCCCCTGAAGTCCGTAAGGTTCAGGGGCGTGCCGGCCACAGTCTGACAGCCCTGTCCGATATTGAATACGAAGCACTGCTCGATATTTCTCTGGGCCTGACAGATAATCTCATGGCGCAACGCCGATATCTGTCTCGAAGGGGCATCCAAAGCCGCCTTAACTCCCTCTACAACAAACTGGGCCTGGATCAGGAGCAGTTTCACAGTGACAAATACGGCGATTCCTTTAACCTGCGCAACCGTGCGGTGGCAGTATCGCTGGCTCGCGGACTGGTCAATGCCTTCGAAATGGAAAATGAGGAAAAAGAATTTCAGGAGTGGTTTGCCCGCTACAAGCGCAGTCAGAAAAGTCGCCAGTAGTTAACTCAACTATAAAAACAACATTAAACGGCCTGTGCTACATGCCGCGGCAACACATAACACCCCCGGCCAGTGGTTAACTCACGTCTTGTTTTTGCCGGACAAGATATGTTAAAAGGTCTTACCAAATTAAACGGAGACTGAGATGGCCACTGTATTCAAACCGATCCGACCCAAAAAATTATCTGAAGAAATTGTCGACCAGATCAAGGAACTGATCTCACGTGGCGACCTCGGTCCCGGTCAGCGTATCCCTTCAGAGCGTGAACTGGCAACCTTCCTCGGCGTCAGCCGTCCGTCAGTGCGCGAGGCCATCATGGTTTTGGAGGCGATGGGGTTTCTCGAGTCTCGCCAGGGTGGCGGCACCTATGTCCGCTCCCTCGCCGATGTCACCATGGCCGACCCCCTGGCCAGCATGGTCGAACGGCGTGATCCGCGGATGCTCCATGCCCTGACCGAAGTTCGTATGGGGCTGGAAACCTGGTCCGCTTACCTGGCGGCAAAACGTGCCGAAAAACCCGAGCTCGACCGTTTACGTGAAATCTATACGGTGATGGAAGAACAAGCCGAAAGCGGTGGCTGGGATCCGGACATCGACTTCCAGTTTCACCTGACCATCACCGCAGCAAGTCACAACACCATTCAGGTTCACGTACTGAACACTATTCAGACCCTGTTTCAAACCACAATTATGGTCGCCCTCGGGGAATTTTACAGCAAGGAGGGGTATATCGAACTCCTGCTGAATCACCACCGCGAAATCCTTGAGGCGATTGAAGCACGCGATCCGGAGCGGGCTCGTGCTAAAATGCTGGAACACCTGACCCTGGTAGAAGAAAAGCTGGCACTGTTTTTAAACAAAGAGCGTCCGGACACCATCTGACCGAAGCCTCACGACTTTAACTGGCGACATTTTTCCTGCGAAAAGAACTCGGTTCGATTCCTACCAGCCTGTTTGGCCCGGTAAAGTGCCATGTCGGCTTGCCAGGCAAGGTCTTCCGCCGAACTGATCTGGCTCGTAACCGCAGCAACACCGATACTTACAGTAAGCGCCTGGGGGTAGTCTTTACCCCCTTCGATTTCACTACGAATCTGTTCGGCCTTGACCATTGCCGCAGAGCCACTGGTGTGAGGAAGGATAAGAAAAAACTCCTCTCCACCGTAGCGACATAAAATATCTGTTTCGCGCAACCGACTTTTGATCATACGAGTCACATTCTGCAACACCTGATCCCCCACCTGATGCCCCCAATTGTCGTTCACTGCCTTGAAATGATCAATGTCGATCATCAGCACCGACAACTCATGGCCATACCGTCTGGCGCTGGAAAACTCTTCCAGCAGGCGTCGATCAAGGTAGCTGCGATTGTAGATTCCGAGCAGGGAATCCGTGATGCTGGCATGTTCCAGCTGAAAAGTATGCTGTAGTTCCTGGGCTGTTTTTAAAGCCAACGATGTTACCAGGAGAACAAAAACCGCCCCGAAGAAAAAAATAGTCGGGACAATCAGATCAATCAGACGGCTGTAGCTCCACCAGAAAAAGCTTGTATAGGCCAAGTACCCGCACAGAAAAAGGAAAATTAAAACTATAAGCAGTCGCCAGTAATTTTCAACACCTTTGGCCCCCGGATGGCTGATAATCTTTGCGACCGGAAACAGAGATACCAACAGGAAAAAACAGCCAAGACTCAACATCATGGCAATGAGAAGGTTCATTCAATCACTCCAGCTTCAACCCCATTGATTTTTTTCCTTATTGATGAAAGCATCTGTTTAATAGTTAACTATAGGCTTAACATCTATCCTGCGACAAGGTTCAAGCAATGGAAAATCTCTACCGGGCCACAATTGAGCGCTGGGGGGTTGACGCCCAGTATGATCAGGCGATTGAAGAGTGTGCTGAACTGATTGCCGCACTCAAACATTACCAGCGCGGCAAAATAACGCGTCAGGCTGTTATTGATGAACTGGCTGATGCCACCCTGATGCTGGGCCAGCTCAGATGGATGTTCGGCGAGGATCAGGTTGATGCCGCCGTCAGCAAAAAACTTTCTAAGCTAAGCGATTTAATGGCGACAACAGACAAGGACGAGAAGGGATAATTTTTATGGCAATCACAGAAGGACAGCAAGCTCCCGATTTCTGTCTTAAAGGGAGCGATGGCGAGGAACACGTACTCGCAGACTATGCCGGAAAAAAGCTCATCATCTATTTTTATCCGAAAGACAATACCCCCGGATGCACCAAAGAATCCTGCGCCTTTGCAACAATGCATCAACAACTGCTGCAGATGAATGTTCATGTACTCGGAGTCAGCAAAGACAGCCTTGCCTCACACGACAAATTCATCAGTAAGTTCAACCTCCCCTTCACCCTGCTGTCCGATCCGGTCAGCAAAATGATGCAGGACTACCAGGCCTGGGGAGAGAAAACAATGTGCGGTAAAACCAGCATCGGCTGCATCCGTTCAACCGTACTTCTCGACGAAACGGGGGCCGTTATCAAGCATTGGCCCAAGGTGAGCAAGGCGGCTGAGCATCCACAGCAGGTTCTCGACTACCTCCTGGCACTTTAATGACGGGAGAGAAACACGAGCAAGATCAAGAACCTGCTGAGCAGATGAAATTCACCGGTTCTGGGTTGCTGCGTAAATGAGCCGGTAAATACTGTGCGGATCCATATTGTTGTTGGCCGCGATGTCGCGCAGTCGCTCGTTCGGCGCTGCGCGAATACCTTCCTGCTCGAGAATCTGCATAACGTACGTTATCTCCAGACCGTAGGTATCGCACAAAACAACCAGGGTGCGACTGCCAAGGCCCGCAGGGGGGTCTTCCGGCATCATCCCGGGGGCCACCGTCTTCCCAGCGGCTGAAAGGACAATAGCATGGAGCTTTTGTGGCGTACTGTTATTATTTGCTGCCACCTGACCGAGGGTTTCTTCAGCAGATAAAAACTTGATGCCGGCCTCGGTCAGTGCAGTAAGAACAGTATCCAGATCAATTCTGATTTTTTCGGCAAAATCCACAAGTGTTGAGTACTCGGCGTGACCATAAGGCGGTTCGCCATAGGCTATATCCGCTCGGGTCGAAAGTGTATCACCGAAGTCAACGATGGTCTTCATCGGGGGGAGTCCGGCGAGACTGCCGCCGGCAACCAGCAGGGTAACAACCAGAGCGGCATTAAAGTCAGGGGTAAATATCTTCAACGCCTGGGTACGCGACCTGAGATAAGTGACAATCGCTGACCAGTTGTACCAGGTATGCAGAATCACGGCGATCAGAAAAAGGACGCCGAGATTGACATGCAGGGCCTCCCAATCACCCTTTTCCAGCCCGGAAAAGGTCCAACCGGCCCAATTGGCCACACGGCCTGAGGGGACCATGTAGAGGACAATACTGGTCAACATCAGCAATACAAATGATACGAGGGCTGTCAGTGAGGTGATTTTACGCATGTTCATGGTGATGTGATCTCCCGTTAAATGAATGTCGACAGAAGATAGCAAAATTTCTCACCTGAGGTATGTCAAGATTTGTTAAGCAGAGGTAAACTTGTTTCAGAGGCTTTTTAACGTACCACCGCAAAGGGGGTGAACATAGTGGCCCCGACGGTTCAATCGACGCACCCGATATATTTGGGTGCCGCATCTCCGGCAAATCGCCACCAATTTCTTGCGTTGCTGGTGCAACCCGGCAACAACACTGCTGCTCCCAGTTGAACGCGCATCGATCCCCAACGCCTGCGCCCATTCACGCCATTGTTCACCATGACCAAAACGACGGCGGCGCTCCCAACCTCTGTGCAAATGATCACAGGCATGCGCAATTTCGTGGAGAAAGGTCTGACACAAGGAGTCCGCCTCCTGGGCAAACTGGAGCCTGATACAGACCGGATCCTTGCCGCAAAAAACATAACAACCCAGGCGGCTGGTTGCCCTGCTGCGCACAACGCGAATCGTTGCGAGCTTATGCAGTAGCACCTTGTCGCCATTATCGCGACAACGGCATTGGACCACGGTGCGGATCTGCTCCCAAAGACCAAGGCGTTCCGCCAGCTCCCGGAGAAGCATCCCCTCTTTTGGTACTATCAGTTCTAAGTGCAAAAAAACTCCCCACAGAGATCACCTGAAAAATTCATAGGTTCGAGCAGGACGGAAAGTCCTGGACCAAAGTCCATAGTTTTGAACCAGCGTTCTGAGACAATAAACAACCTGATTAGAACTAATCTTCCGTAGATGCAATCTTATCCCCTCTCCCTGAGGGAGAGGGGCAGGGTGAGGGAGAGATTTTGACCATTTCAAGCCCCCTCATCCGGCTTTCAGCCACCTTCTCTACCAGGAGAAGGGTTCAAGCGAAAGATTGGTGTTAACAAAAAGATCGATCTTGTAGGCCGATTTCTGTCATCATGAAGCATGGATGAAAAACCTTCACTAAAAATTGATCAACTGGACTGGGTTGCGATCCCGGCCCAACTTCAGGACGGTTTGTCGTTCCGCCCGTTGAGCAAACGACAGCTCAAACTCTGGCCGCTGGTGCTGCAAGCCCGGAGCATTCCCTGCCGCATCGAACATATAGATGATCAGCGCCACATGATGGTGCCGGCTGAGTATTTTCAGCAGGCACTTGAGGAACTGATTGCCTACGAAAAAGAAAATCGCAACTGGCCACCTCCGCCGCCCGCCGCTATTCCTCTTAAAAACAATCAGGGAACAACCTTTTGGGTTGTCATCAGCCTGGTCATTTTTCACAACATCAGCACTCATCAACTGCAGATGTTCGGCTCGGGCGCAGTCGACTGGTTTCTGGCCGGCAATGCTGATGTCGGCCAGATACGCAATGGTCAATGGTGGCGCACCATCACGGCCCTGACCCTGCATTCCGGCAACCTGCATCTGTTCAGTAATCTTGCTATCGGTAGCGTTCTGATAGTGCGCCTGTGTCGCACCCTTGGTTCCGGTCTTGCTTTTTTTCTGGTGATCTGCGCAGGAACCCTGGGCAACACCCTGAACGCCCTGCTGCAATCCCCTGCTCACCGTTCGGTTGGTGCTTCTACAGCGGTTTTTGGTGCCCTTGGTCTTCTTGCCGTTTATACTATGCTGCGCTATCGTACCAGCTTGTGGCGCCACTGGCCATTGCCACTAGCGGCAGCTCTGGGCCTTCTTGCCATGCTGGGGGTTGGTGGTGACAACACCGATGTCGGTGCCCACCTGTTTGGATTTCTCAGCGGTGCTCTGCTGGCATTTTTCTACTCACAGCTACCAATGGTTTTTAAGGTTTCAAACCTGTCATGGGGCACGATCTCGCTAATGTTGATTGTTGGTGCCTGGTGGCTCGCCGTCAACAGTGTCCTTGCCTGAATCCGGGCGATCGTCAAGAATTAAAAAAGGCCCGACAGTTTCTGTGCGGGCCTTTTTTAGCTACAATATGAAGCTGTCAACTGCTAATCAATCGCGACAACTTCCAAATCAAAATTAAGGGCCTTACCAGCCATGGGATGGTTTGCGTCAAGGGTGATCTTTTCATCTTTCACTTCCTTAACTGTCAACAGCAAGGGTGTTCCATCCTGCATCTGGGTCTGAAACTGTTGGCCGACCTGCGGTTGCAATCCCTCTTCAAACTGGCTGGGATTAGCATCAAACACCATATCCGGATTATAGGGACCGTAAGCCTCATCTTCCGACAATTTTACCTGCTTGCTTTCTCCAGCCTTCATTCCAACCACAGCATTGTCGAACCCAGGGATCACCTGACCGGAGCCAACCTCAAACTCGAAGGGCTGTTCTGCCTGACGTGAGCTGTCAAAAACTTCACCATCATCAAAAGTGCCGGTATAGTGGACCTTTACTTTGCTCCCTGTTTTTACTTCTGTCATGTCATCTCCTATCGATTTTTGAGTCGTAAATAGGCGTCGCCAACCACCTTTGCAACGCCGTCATCTCCTTAGGTTGTCATTTCCTCAATGGAAAATCAACCCCGTCGCGACAAAAATTCCGGTCTAAACATTCGGTGCTTTCCAACCGTGACAGACCAGACAGGGAATTATTTTCTGTGAATCTTTTCCTGGCACAATGAACTGAAAGGATGACCGGATTTTTTCTCATCTGCGTAACCGATGGCAATAACCATGGGAACCTCCAACCCCTCAGGCAGGTTGACCAGCTGCCGCACATATTCCGAAGCACTGACTGTATCATTGTGTTGCCGCTGGCGCAGTTGTGCCCAACAGCTTGTCAGTCCAAGATCTTCGGCTACCAATTGAACCACGGTCGCAGCAACGGCCGCGTCCTCAATCCAGACATCTGAAATGGTCGGATCTGCCGCGATGATTACGGCCAGAGGGGCCGTAGCAAAAAAAGAGGTTCCATGGGGCTTTGCTGTAGCCAACTGATCCAGTATCTGCCGATCTTCCACCAAAACAAAACTGCAGGGCTGAAGATTTCTTGATGTCGGCGCACGCAACAAAGCTTCGCATATATTTTCCAGCTTGGCGGGCTCAATACGCGCATCGGCATACCGGCGAACACTGCGTCGCTGACGTAAAAGTTCAAGCATAAAAACTCCTTGCATGGTCAAACGTCAAAATCTCACACCTGGTGATCAGGGTTGCCCGGTTGTCACTCTGCCAATCAAGCGGTATATCTCATCAAGCATGTTGGCCTGATCTTCTTTAGATGAGGCAACGACACCGAGAAGGTAATGATCAATGGGAAACACCAAAAAATGACTTTCGCCAAGGCAACCAAAGTTAACACAGCGACAATTGCTGGCGCCGATATGTTCCTGGATATCATGGGACAGGCTACCGCTGATCTGCATCAGGATGGTATAGTTCTCAGGATCTTCAATAGCACGTCCGACCAGCGTGCCGTCCTGTTTGATTAGCAAGCAACCAGCAACACCTGCAACCTTGCTGACTCGAGCGATAAAATCTTTTGCTGTTGCCATTACCTAGCCTCCCACAACCATGCGCTGGCCAACTTCCTCCTGCATGAGATCCAGAGACATGGCCAGAACATTCAGATTATAAGCAGGGTCACAAACGATAAAACACAAGGTGTCCGAAGCAAAAGACCTGGCAACAACAACAGACTCATCAAAGTGCAAACAGAGGCCGTTAATAGCATCAAAAGTTGTCATGCCAGCCGCATACATTTTAGACAGGTGCCTGCCGATCAGTTCCAGGCGGTCTTTTTTAAATACGGAGGGAAGATTGGCAACCTTCACCCCATCATCTGAATCAAAAAAACAAGCGCCAAGAACCCCCGGAATCATTTTAAGCTCGTTAATGAGATAAGTCATACGCCTCAGTTCCTTCCATCTCCCCGGCAATGTATTCGGTGCCGGAGACTGCCAGTTTACATTTAGAGTTCAGCAACGCGCTCGATCTCTTTAAGCACCGGAGCAGCCTGGGCTCCCGGCTTGAGTTTGAGCACCACTTTTTGCTGTTGATGATTAAACAACAGATAACGATTACGCCCGGTAGTGCCGAGAACCATTGATCGGTAATCACCCCAGTTGAATTCCTCGGCAACAGCTGTCAGGGCTTCTTCAAAAACTTCGATGTCAAATCCCTTGACCGAACAGGGCCCATGGTTGGAACCACTCAACCCCTCTTGCGCATCAAAAAGAGCAAATTCCTGTACATTGGCAATTCCACTCAACAACCGAGCCAAGGGTGATTCACTTTTCTGTGGCTGTTCAGCTACCGGAGCTGGCGACTCATCAACTGTAGCGACAGGCGCTGATGACCCGGCTTGACCTCTCTTGACCTCTTCTGCCGCCTCGTCCTTAATTCTGAAGGCCTCAATCAATAGATGGCTCAGAGGCATCTTGACAACATCGTCCTGACGACGGCAAATACCGTCCATCTCGATTTCTGCGTCATCCCAACTGACAATTTCAAGGGCCGCGTCCAGGCCTTTCAAGTTGCTGTATTCGGCGTCAATCAGTTCACCACCGGCAACATAAAGATAGGCCGGACCTTTAGGTGCTGCAATTTTCAAGGTACAGTTTTTCTTCTCAACATTCATCAACTGCAGAAATGTGGCCAGGGTAATGCCGCGAATATAACTCTTGCCCCCCGCTTTAAGACCATTAAAAATTGCTTTCTCCAGTATTGGCAGATCAACCGGCTTTTCGATGAACTGGAGAGTGTCCATTTTCTTTAGACGGGCCTCAATCTCCGGAGTACCAAATGCCGACATGGCAATTACGGCCAACTGTGGCTGGTGCCGGCTCGCCCATGCAAGTAATTCGAAACCGTTCATCTCCGGCATGCGCAGATCGGTTACCAGCAGATCCACGGTTGTGTCGCGCAGTATCTTCACAGCAACTTCGCCGTTTTCCGCAGTGAGAATTTTAAATTTATCCTGATGAACTTTCAGAACGTCTTGCAAAGACAATAAGAAAGAGGCTTCATCATCTACAATCAGAACCTTCTTCATTTCATACCCACCTGATGCGTCAGTTTGTTATAGAGGATGGAACGTCGACAGCAGTTGACGCTCCATTTTCTGATTCGGCCAACGGCAAGCTGACCCTCACTTCAGTCCCGCGCTGTGGCCAACTGTCGATGGCGATATCCCCATTCATCATGGCCAGAAGTTTTCTGGTAATCACCAGCCCTAATCCGTTACCTTGCGGCTTACTCGTATTAAAAGGTTGGAATAGATGCTTTTTCTGTTCCGCTTTGATGCCGGGGCCGTTGTCCCTGATCGTCAACCAGACCAACTTGCTGCGTATTTGAGCTGAAATATTAATTTCAGGATGTTCACGCCCCTTCAAGGCCTCGGCGGCGTTATTGAAAATATTCAGTAACGCCTGATGAAGTGCGCGCTCGTCTATTCTTACGGGACCAATAGTCAGAGGAATTCTTGTTTTGATCCTGATACCGCAGGCATGGAAATCATGCTCGATCAAAGCAATAAACTTTTCCATAAATTCGATCAGAGACATCTCGCTAAGCTCAACCCGCTCATAAAGGCTGAAGGCCTTCAGTGATTTGAGCAGATACTCCATCCGGGCGGCATCAGCCAGGGCACGCTCAACATACTCATTCAACCTGTCGTGACTCACCTGACCGTTGTTTTTTTTCAACGCTGTCAGAGCCATCTTCAATGAATTGAGAGGGTTGCCGATTTCATGACGAATCCCGGAAAAAATAAAGCCGAGATTGTCCATGGCGTTGATCGCCTGGGCAATCGATTCCAGGCGATTTTTTTCCGTAATATCGCGAACAAAAATACAGCAGTAGCGCGGCGCGGCGCGGTAGATCGTATAACCGTAGAGGCGATCCTTAAACGTCACCTGATGCGAACTGCGTCCGACAGAACGAATATCCGTTGCGTCTTCAGCGCTAACTACAAACAACTCATAAAGATGCTCATAGCTCCGGCACAGGGAAGCATCGCGCACGACATCAAAGAGGGCAGCATTACAATAGTCGACCTGCTGCTGAGCCACGTCAAGCACCAGAATGCCAATGTCAATCTGTTCGAGCAATTGAGCAAAGCCCCAAGGGCTTTTCAGTTGTTCATTGAAAGCGTCTGCGGTATTCCAACCCATCACCTAACCCTTGTCGCTTACTGGCAATTCTAATCAAGCGCAGACGCATTATAGCAATGCTGGCAAATTATTCAAGAAAACTAATAAGAGCCCTGGTTTTTCTAATCTAAGTCGCGCCGCCGGTTACTGAAAATGTGCAGACCCAGCGACTTCCTGTTGCTGTAGCTGTACTTGAGAGCCGGAATAAGACCACGGAACAACAATCTGCTAATTTTTCAGCAAGAATCTGACTTTATCTGGGGTTGACATCTTTGTTCCCATGCTGCGCTGCCAAATTCTGGACTACTGTCTTGAGTTCAGCATCCAGCTTTGGGTTGCTCATCAGTTGCCTCAGCAGTTGCTGTCCATCTTTGTGCCACTGACGAGCAAAACATGTCTGGGCCAGGCGCAGCGTCCAACGTGGATTGTCTGGTTCCTGCTTTGCCACAGCATTAAAACTGGCAAATGCCTGCTCCAATTTCAGATTATTACGCAGATAAAACTCTGCCAGCAGCAGATTGGTATTTCCCCGACAGCCGCCACCTGTGGGTAGTTTTGCAAGCAAAGCCTCTGCATCGTCGAGCCGGCCGTTTTTTTCCATCACCATAGCCGCCAGTGAAATAAATGCAGGATCAGTATAACCACCATCAAGGGCGGGTCGTACGTGCTCTGCTGCAGCTTGCCAGTCTTCTTGACGAGCATGAACCGTTACCAGCAGTGCGTGGCACTGAGGAACAGCCTCTGCTTCCGTCTTCATTTTCTGTTGAATCAAACCCAGAGCAGCATTGGCCAGGTCCATACTCAACAAAACCTCGACCAGAGCCTCGACAGCCAGCATCAACTCCGGGTTCAGCTCCAACGCCTGTTCAAGGGCCTGTTTGGCTTCCGGCATATCTCCCATTCGAGCCCGCAATGAACCCACTTCGAACCAGTAGATGTCATCACGTTCATCTTCATTCACACTGTTGAACAGTTCATACGATTGAACACTATCACCATCTTGAGATGCTAAAAATGCTTCGACAAATTCCCTCCCACGGTCTTCGTAGCGTGTTTTCAGTGCCGGTGGATAAGACAACAGGATCAGTTCAAGTCGCGGACCTTCCTCAACCATATGCTTCTCGGATTCATCAACTAGAGCAGAACCAGCCGGTGCACAGGTTCCGCAACCGGGTTTGGTGCCGGAATCATCGGTGGTAACGATTTCAACAGGAGCCTGACGCGCCTGCTCGATCTCCTTTTTGAGTTCGTGGTCACAGACATATTCAAGAGCAAGGTCGAAATGCTGATCCGCCAGTTCCTGCTCACCATTCAGCTGTTTGGACTTCGCTTCGACCAGATTCATTTTTGCCAGCCCATCTCCGGCCTCCGCTCTAAGGCGGGCAACTGTCTGTGCTTCATCCACTTCCAGGGTTTTGCTGCTCAGCTCCCCGGCAAGATAATATGCATCTGCGTAGCGTTCTTGAACAACAGCCCGCTGCACTGCCGCTACAGTAGCCTTACTGCTAAACAATTTACTGAGAAATCCCATGGATGTAACTTCCTTTGCCGCAGAGGGCAGGGCCAAACGACCCGGTTGGTTGCTAAAATATATGATCTATCAGGTCAAAATTGAGTTCTGTTTCAGCGAGGCGATGAATCAGTTCTATTTTTTCGTGATCGTCAATACCGATCTTGGCTACATCAGCCTGAATAGTCGTGTAGACCTGTGCAACCGTGGATTGACAACGAAAATAAGGGATTTTTGAGTCATCGATAACCTGCTGAACAATGTCCGCCACCGGTACAATACCGGCAATAACCATTCCCGCCAGCTCACTGTGGAACCTTTCCAGGTGATAGAGCGTCGATAACATCACCAACACTTCGTCGCGGCTGCTGTTCACAATGACCAGGCTCGAATTATGCAGAAGATCGACCACACGCTGGGTTGAGGCGGCGCCGATCAGGACATTATGGACAATACGACTGGCCTGTCCAGGCTCTGCCTTGAGATCTACCTGTAATAATTCAGAGAGATATTTCAACGTTGGATTCGCAAGCACCGGTGAATAGTTGAAACCACCAACCACTCTGATGCCGGTTCTTGCAAACGCTTTTTGCAGATAGTGAACGGCCGCTTCGCGTTTATCTTTCACCAACTTGTTCGACAGAATCATCCGGACATCGGCACCCGTTTCACGAAACAGGGCCAGGTTCAGATGCAGATCATCAATCACGTGACCAATGCCGGCTCCGGCCACGATCAATACCGGCGCGTCAAGGTATTTTGCCAACTGTGCGTTATTCAATCCCATGACCGAGCCAACGCCGGAGTGCCCGGCACCTTCAATGATAAGAAAATCACATTCCCGCTCAAGTTGGCGTGCCGCTCTGGCAATCTGCTCCAACAGTGCCGAAGGATCCGCGTCACCATCGAGAAAGTTGCGTGTGGTATGCGAGTCAAGGACAACCGGCGACATCAGCCCAAGGCGATTGTCCAAACCATACACCTGAGCAATCAGTGCGGCATCAATATCGACAATACGACCATGATACTCCACGCGCTTGGGTCCAAAGGGCTTGATAAACCCAATACGCTCGTATTTCTCTCGTGCACGGTGCAGGAGCGATAAGCTGGTTGTTGTTTTGCCGCAGTTCTGACCTGTTGCAGCAATAAAAATTTTTTTGCAGCGCATCAAATACATCCTCCTGCTGCCAAGAGCCGGGCAGATCAATCATCATCAGGCAAGAAAGAGTTTACGTTCCTTCAGAAACTCCGGGTAAAACTGTTCCTTGAGATCATCAACAATCATCGGATTGGCTTCGAGGGCCAACGAGCCTTGACATAGAGTCAAATCAATTTTCTGCGCTTCTTTAATACCAATGCCAAAATAACGGCAGAAACAACTACCCAGCGATACGATAGCGCACAACCTGTAAGTATCGGCATCTTTATCACGAATCTGCTCAAAATCGTGATGATACAAGGTGGCGTCAACAATCCGTTTCGGGTAATTCCAGTAATTCAGCAAGGCTGCACCGACCATTTCGTGTGAATAGGCGAACAGACCTCGCTCTACATCCCGCAACGTTCCTTCGCCGCTTTCGACGATGCGCATTACTTCCTGATAGAGATTCTTGTGTCGGTTGACCATCACCACCTTGCCGATGTGACGCTGTAAACCTGCCAGGTAAGCTTCACTTTTATCAAGGTTAGTCAACCTGTCCGCGAGCATACGACTGGCAACAGCGCAACCGATGGAATTCTCCCACAGATTGCGCTCCAGGACTCCGTAGGTTTTCTGGGTACTGCGCAAGCTGTATTCGAGGGCAAGATTCTTCAGTACGTTTTCGCCGACAACAATCAGAGCGCGATCAACAGAGCTGACCTGTTTAACCTGGTTATAAATGACCGAGTTAGCAATTTTAAGCAATCGGGCCGAGATAACCGGATCAAGAGAGACCGCGTTGGCGAGGTCCCTGATCTTCAGGTCGGGTTCACGCAGTAACTCCAGCAGCTTGGTCGCCACGATCGGAGAAGGCGGCAGATCGCCCATGTTTTTAACGATAGAATCAAAATCTCTGAACATACGGCAAGTCCGTACTCCTGTGGTCTGTTTTTCTCACATAAAAAAAGGGCGCACATTGCGCCCCCTGCATTATAGATGAATATTTTGAAGGGCAATCTTTTTCAATGCTTACAACCAAAACGTACCAGGGCGCAGGTGCCGTCGGCAATAACATTGATCCCCTGATCTTCACAGAAAGCAACTGCAGACGGGCTCTGTGCGCCGGGCTGCATCCAAATGTTCCGGATACCCTTTTGTGCCGCGCTGATGACAATTTTTTCCGTTACCGCAGGGGGAGTAACAACTGAAAGGCTCACAACCTCGGAAGGCAGCTCCGCGACGTTAACAACACAGGCAACCCCGTCGATATCTTTTGCAACAGGATGAATGGGTATGACCTGGTAGCCTCTGTGCTGATAACATTTGAACACTTTGTAGCCGAATTTATCAGGTTTATTTGATACGCCGACCACGGCGAAAACTTCGGACTTAAGAAATTCGGTGATCTTATCTTCGACTGACAACATCGTCAATGTTCCTCTTGTGTCGGCACCATTAGCCCATCAGGGAATTACCAGCCCTACCAGAGTAAGCAGGGGTGCGGGATAGACTCCAAGAAAAAGAATGATCGCAGCACAACCCACCAACACCAGAGTTTCCGATTGGGCCGCAACTTCCCGGCAAACAACTGCAGGCTCCGGCGAATAAAGGGCAATAATCGGTCGCAAATAGTAGTAAACCGAGATAATAGAAGCTATCACCCCAACGACTGCCAACTCCGCGTAGCCGCCTCGAAAAGCCGCCTGGAACAGGCCAAACTTGGCAAAGAAGCCGGCCAGAGGGGGTATCCCGGTCAATGACAATAGAAAAACAGAGAGCATTGCTGAACGTCGGGGATGCAATGTCGCTAGTCCACGCAGGTCGTCATACTCCTGAATCTCACCGTTCTCATCAGCAAAGGTCGTAACAATACCAAAAGCTCCGAAGGTCGCCAGAGTGTACACTACCATGTAGAACAACAGTGCCCGACTCCCCTCGTCCCCGGCCACGATAAGGGCAATCAGCAAGTAACCCATGTGAACAACTGACGAATAGGCGAGCATCCGCTTGATGTTGGTTTGGGGTAAAGCCGCAAAGGTACCAACCAGCATGGTAGCAATCGCCAGCAGCCAGAGAACATTTCTGATATCTGCAACCCCTTCCCCGGTCATCACCAGCAAAGGCAGAAACGCTGCCAGGACTGCTCCTTTAGCTGCCGTGGCGAGCAGGCCGCTAACTGGTGCCGGAGCTCCCTGATAGACATCAGGTGTCCATAAATGAAAAGGAACCAGGGAAATTTTAAAGCCGATGGCAACCAGCAGCAGTGCCCACCCGGCCAGACCCAGAGGGCGTAACCCTTCTTCAGTCTGCAGACCAGCGGCTGCCGCCTCTAGATTGAAGGTACCCGTTGCGGCATAGATCAGAGCGATACCGAAGGCCAAAAAAGCCGTCGCCACAGCGCCGAAAACCAGATATTTCATTCCGGCTTCAGCGCCCCGGGAGTCTCCTTGCCTGAAGGCAATGAGCACATACAAGGCCAGAGTCAGCACTTCCAGCCCCAGGAACAGACCAACAAAAGAAGTGGCAGACGACAGCAGACTCATTCCCGCTGCGGCAAACAACATCAGTGAAGCGTACTCCCCACCGCCAAAGCGAAATAGATCAACGTAACGGCAACTGATCAGCAGAGTTGCTGCAACGGTTAAACACCAGAGCACCGTACAGAAGCGTGCATAGGCAGTCGCCGAGTACATGCCGAGAATATCGATCCGCGCCGGGTCGACAAACGCGGCGACTAATGCAGCAACAACTGCCACCAGCGCGCCGACAATCAACCACAGACGCCGATTACGCACCCAGGCGCCACCCAGCAGGATCGCTGTTGATCCAAGTGCCAACAAAATCTGGGGAAGTAAAGAGTGTAAAGATTCCAGATTCATGGCAGGCCTCCCGACATTAACAGGGAACTGACCGGTTCCCGCAGCAATTCAAGCACCGGTTGCGGATAACAGCCCAGCAACACCACCAGCACTGCCAGAGGAATTAAAACAAGCCATTCCCGCGGAACCAGATCCTGCTTGTCATGCGGCTCGCAACTGCTTCCCCACAAGGTTCCCTGTACCAGGCGCAGAGTATAAACAGCGGAAAAAAGGATGCCGACAACCGCTATTATTGCCCAAAGCGGTTTGACCGTAAAAACACCGATCAGGATCAAAATTTCACCGGCAAAATTAGCCAGTCCCGGCAAGCCCAACGATGCCATGCAAAACAACAGGAAAAAAGCTGACATATTGGGATGGCTTTTCCACATTCCCCCCAACTGGTCGAGAGCTCGAGTACCGGTTCGCTGCTCGATCATGGCAACCACAGCAAAAAGTCCGGCAGTTGTGACGGCATGATTAACCATCAACAGGACACTCCCTTCCCACGCGGTCTGATTCCAGGCCGCCAGACCAAGAATGACAAAACCCATGTGAGAAATAGAAGAATAAGCAACAATGCGCTTGATATCGATCTGCTGGAAGGCAACCCAGGCGGCATAGAAAAGGCCGACCAGTGCCAGAACCGCGAGTATCGGCATGGTCTTCTGGGCGGCCACCGGAAAGAGGGGAAAGGCAAAGCGGATCATCCCGTAAACACCGGTCTTGAGCAGTAACCCGGCCAGGTCGACCGAGCCGGCAGCCGGACCTTCCGCGTGGGCGTCAGGCAACCAGCTATGAAAAGGAAACAGCGGCACCTTGACCACAAAAGCGGCCATGAAACAGAGGAAGAAGATCAGTTCCTGGGTTCCACTCAGTTCGGTCTGTTTCAAAGCTTCAAGGGCAAACGTATAGACACCGGTCTGCTCACCATGAAGCAGGTACAGGCTGATCACCGCCAGCAGCAGACAGAGACTGCCGATCAGAGTAAAGAGAAAGAACTTAACCGCAGCGTAGAAACGCCGCTTATAACCCCAGACGCCGATAAGAAAGAACATGGGAATCAGCATCAACTCCCAGAACAGGTAAAAAAGAATCAAATCCAGAGCCAGAAGAACACCGATAGCTGCCGTTTCCAGTATCAACAGCAGGGCAAAAAATATTGCGGGGGCGTGGTTTTGACGCCAGGAAACCAGCACTGCCAGAACCTGCAAGAATGCCGTCAGCAAGATCAGTACGGATGAAAGTCCATCAAGCCCCAGGGTATAACGAATACCAAAGTTCTCTATCCAACTGTAATCTTCATAGAGCAACCAGCCCGCTGCAGGTGTCTGCAGCAGACATAACACCAGACTCAGCACAAAGACGATGCCTGCTGTTATGAGAGCCACCCAGCGCGCATTAGTGCCGTTTGCTGCTCCAATTACAAGACACATCAGAGCACCTGCCAGCGGAGTAAAAAGCAGGAGGCTTAATAGGGGGAAGTCGGTCGCCATTATCGCAGTCATCCTTTACTTTCCTGCATTGTCAACCTCAGGAGTTTCGTAAAAATGGTCGCCATCACCTTCAGCAAACTTCAAACCAGAGCCCGCAACAAAAACCAGCCGACAATCAGCACAAATCCCCACACCAGGCCCTGGAGATAGGCGCTGACTTTGCCGTCAGCAAGTCCGCGCAACCGCATGCCAAGATCGGTACAACCTCGGGCCGCACCGTTCAGTACACCTTCGATCAGTCCGGCTTCCACGCCCTGGGAGCAGAATCGCCCAATCTTTTTGAATGGTCGCACCAGCAATAAATCAAAAAGATCGTCCACCCGCCATCCATTCAGCAAAAACTCGCCGACGAGTGACGGCTGACGCTCAGAATATTTGCGATAACGTAGAGCGGCCAGCAACCAACCGAGGACAAATACCGCAATAGCCGTGCCGATCAACAGATATTCAATACTGATCGACAGATGCAAAACATCCTGAGTCCGTCCCAGCCAACCCGACAGCCACGAGCCCCCGGAAAACAGGTGTGGCAGGTTCAGCAGCCCGGCGGTCAGACCGAGGATGGCCAGGGGGTAGAGAGGCCACAGCATCAGAGCGCTGGGTTCATGCGGCAACTCGTCACCACGAAAATCTCCAGCGAACACCAGATAGGCCAGCCTGAAACAATAAAACGATGTTAAGCCGGCGACCATCACGCCCAGTCCGTACAGACCAAGATGGAAAGGATCGCCATGGGCAAAAGCGGTGGCCAGAATCAGATCCTTGGAAAAGAAACCGCTGGTCAACGGCGCTCCGGCCAGGCACAGAAGTCCGGCGAGAAACAACCAGAACACCAGAGGTGAGCGTTGGCGCATCCCCCCCATACGGCGGATATCGTTCTCGTGGCCGGCAAGATTAATCAGACAGCCTGCAGTCATAAACAGCAGAGCCTTGAAGAAAGCATGGGTCAGCAGATGAAACATGGCCGCTGAAACACTGCCCAGCCCCACAGCCAGAAACATATAGCCAACCTGACTCATGGTCGAATAGGCCAGCACGCGTTTGATTTCATTTTGTGCCAGCGCACAGGTAGCGGCGTACAGAGCGGTTACAATACCAACCAGAGCGATGGCCGCCATCGCCGTCGATGACAGGGAAACCAGGGGAAACATCCGACACAGCAAGTAGACACCGGCTGTCACCATGGTTGCTGCGTGGATCAGAGCCGATACCGGTGTTGGTCCGGCCATGGCGTCCGCCAACCAGCTCATCAGAGGAACCTGAGCGCTTTTGCCGCAGGCGCCAAACAGCAAAAGCAGACTGATCATCGTGACAGTAGTTACCTCAAGACCTGACACCTGGGCATTGATTCCCTCGATACTGATGGTTCCAAACAATGCAAACAACCAGAGCAGGGCCACAGCAAAAAAGAGATCGCCAATGCGGGTGACGATAAACGCCTTACGTCCGGCATCGGCATTTTCGGTTTTGCGATACCAGAAGCCGATCAGTCCGTAGGAACAGAATCCGACACCTTCCCAGCCGAGGAACAACAGCAACAGATTATCCGCAAGAACAATGGTGAGCATGGCAAAGACAAATAGATTAAGCAGCGCAAAAAAGCGTACCTGATCCGGCTCATCTTCCATATAACCGGCAGCATAAAGATGAATCAGACTGGCAACACCGGTCACCATCAGAGTCATAATCGCTGCCAGAGGGTCATAAAGCAGGCCGATATCGGCCTGGAAATTACCACTTTTCAGCCAGGTAAATAAAACCAGGCGGTAGCCATCACCGGCCGCCAGGGTCAAACTGCCGAGGCAGGCAAGAAAACTGCCGATTACCGCTCCACAGGCAATGAAGACAGGAACCGGTTGAGGCATACGACTGCCAAAGCAGGCGTTGATCACACCACCGGCCAGGGGCAGCAACAATATCAGGATCAGAAGAATATCCATCAGCCCCTCATCTCATCAAAAATACCGACATCGATACTCTTTTTCTGCTGATGCAGGTAAACCACCAACGCCAGACCAATAGCTACTTCAGCGGCTGTAATCGCCATAAGAATCAGTACCATGATCTGCCCGTCGACTTGCTGCCAGAAGGCGGAAGCTCCGACCAGAACCAGACCGGCAGAATTGATCATGATCTCCACCCCGATCAGAATCATGATCAGGTTACGGCGCACCAGCACGCAACCCAAACCAAGAGCAAAGAGCAGTGTTGCCAATATCAGCAGGTGTTCCATCGGCACGATCATGACGCATCCTCCTGACGAGCACGTCTGCGCTCGGTCATGCCGACATGAAAAGCCCCAACAGCCGCAAAGGAGAGCTGAAATGAAATAATTTTCACCGCCAGAGCATATTCTTTAAACAGGGTATAGCCAAAGTCCCGAGGTGAGGCGTGCCAGCGGGGCACCCCTTCTGATGATACCGGGTCAAGCCCGATCAGCATCAGCGTCAACGCCACCAGGGTCAAAGCAAGCAGCAGAACCGGCCCCCAGTGAAACCATCCCGGAGCGGTGCGCGTAGCAGCATTGGTCGGGGTTACTTCCAACATCATGATAACAAACAAAAACAACACCATGATTGCGCCGGCATAAACGATAATCTGCAGAGCGGCAATCATAGGTGCCCCCAACAGATAAAAAATCAAGGCCAGTGAAAAAATGCTTTTCACCAGATAAATAACAGAATAGACCGGGTTGCGCTGGATGATAGCCATTACCGTCGCCCCCAGAGCCACCGCACCGAGAAGATAAAACATCAGTGTCGCAATCATGGCATCAGATCCTTAACGTCTGCCGGCGGCGCCTCCCCGGGATTTCTTCCACGTGGCGCGCTGACGCCGATCCCGCTTTGGCGATAAAAATTATAATTACTGTTGGTGCCGCAATGATCCACCAGCAAATCCTCTTTTTCATAAACCAGCTTAAGGAGGTCGCGACCAGCCAGTTCAAAATCTGCGGTCACCTGAATAGCCAGCGTCGGACAAGCCTCAGTACAGAGTCCGCAGAAGATACAACGCGTGAAGTTGATGCGAAACCAGGCCGCATAACGCCGCCCGTCTTCTGCTTCGACCGCCTGCATGGAGATACAATCTACCGGACAGGCGGCACTGCATAGATGGCAGGCAACACAGCGCTCAGCACCGTCGGGATCCCGCGTCAGAATCAGCCGCGCCCGATAGCGCTCAGGCAACTGCTGCTTTTCTTCGGGATACTGCACCGTCACCGGTTTGCGGAACATATTGCGCAACGTCACCCAGAAGGGTTGCAGCGTTCCACGGATACCTCTTACAACATGCATGGTATTAACCCCAACCCAACAGAACAGCACCCGTCACGAGGATATTCAGCAGCGACAGGGGCAACAATATTTTCCAACCAAGATTCATCAACTGATCGTAGCGCAGCCGCGGCATACTGGCGCGAATCCAGATAAACATTGCACAAACCGCCAGCACCTTGATCAGAAACCAGGCCAGCGGCGGTAGCCAGGGGCCGTGCCAGCCACCGAGAAAAAACACCGTGAGCAGAGAACCCAGAACAACCATATTGATATATTCACCGACAAAGAAAAGGCCGAAACGCATCCCGGAATATTCAGTATGAAAACCGCCAACCAGCTCGTTCTCGGCTTCAGGTAGATCAAAGGGGATGCGATTGCTTTCCGCCAGCACACAGATAAAAAAGACCCCGAAAGCAACCGGATTAAGCAGCAAAAACGGCAAATTCTGTTGCGCCATGACGATATCGGTCAGGGAAAAAGATCGGGCCATCATAATCACCGGAACCAGTGACAGCCCCAGAGAGAGCTCGTAACTGATCATCTGCGACAGGCCCCGAACCCCGCCTAACAGCGAATACTTTGAATTTGATGCCCAACCACCCAGGACAACTCCATAAACAGCCATGGATGACACACCGAGGACGTAAAGTACGCCGATATTGAGATCAACAACAACCAGAGGAACCTGCTGTCCAAAGATTTCCCGCGTTGGACCAAAGGGAACCACAGCAAAAACCAGCAGGGCGGTTACCGCAGTAATTCCCGGCGCCAGCAAAAATAACCATTTGTCAGCGCGGGCGGGGACAAAATCCTCTTTGGTCAGGAGCTTGATCACATCTGCCAATGGCTGCATCAAGCCAAAAGGCCCTGTCCGGTTTGGACCATAACGCAGTTGCATACGTCCCAGTATCTTGCGTTCCGCCAGCACCAGATAGGCAGCCATGAAAAGAATAACGGCGAAAATCAGCCCCAGCTTGACCGCAATCAGGGCCAGGGTTACCAACGACTCACTCATCGGCACCTCCCGGAGCGATATGGCAGTAGCTGAGCCCCGCACCCGGTATCAGCTGCGGACAGTCGCCATTGTTTTCTACCAGAGCACAACCAGCAGCCATACCGGGTCGACTTGCAACAGTCAGCCTGAAACTGCCGAAATCTGTTTCAACAACAGCCTTCTCACCGTCTTTCAGCCCCCGTTCAAATAGATCATCCGGATGCAGATAGAGGCGAGTCGATGTAAGGCGTGGTGCCAGTTTTGCAGCAAAACGGCTGAACAGATCACTACCGTAACGGGCTGGAGACACTACAAGTTGAAAAGTGCCGGCCGGCTGCTCCGGCAGCTTGTCAGTTTTTTGTGGTCGAGTGACAGCAGGTTTGACCCTCTTGCCCGGCGCGCCGGGCGTGATCGTTGGTAATTCCTTAAGCCGGGGCTGATCCTCTGCCAAGTGTCGGTGCAGCTCACTCAGCTCCTGTTCCTGTCTGATAAGCCGCTGCAACACCAAGGCTGCCGGTAGCGGGTCGCCGCCCGGGGTAATGAGGGTAAATTCACGCGATGGATGCTCACCCGCGCCGGTGCGAGCCAGGCTCAGGCCCGGCTTGATCACCTGCCTGAAGCGGCGCAAGCGTCCCTCGTTATTGATGAAGGTTCCGCTATCCTCTACTGGTGGGCAGGTCGGAATAAAAAGGCCGGCATTCGTGCTCAATGGCGTGGGCAGATAGTCCATGACCACCAGATTGTCCACCTGGGCCAAAGCAGCAGAAAAGCGCTCACCGTGAGGAGCTTCCAGTAACGGATCCGTCTCAACACAGATAAGCGCTTTGACTTTACCACTTTCCAGACGGGTCAACAGATCATCCTGCTCAGGCAGACTGAGCAACGCCGTGCCAAAACTGTTGGCACCAGCCAATACCGGATAAACCTGACATGATCGTTCGGCATTTGAGGCTCCTGAAGCCCATGCATGTAATGACTGCAGTCCGAGGGGTCCGAGCAGATCGGCACCGGCAACAATAACCGGTCGCTGAGCCTGGCCGAGAAGATCGCGCAGATGTCGCCCTTCAACTCCACCGTTCTCGAGCAGTTCCTGCAGACCGGCTGGACTGAAGGCCTGATGATCAAATTCACAGGGCAGTTCCACAGGACGCGGGTCATACAACAGAACACGCCCCTGTTTGCGTACCATCTGGCGCAGAGCCAGGGCCAGAAGAGGTGCTTCGGCCAGAGGGTCTACCCCGAATACCAGGACCAGATCGCTGTTTCGAACATCTTCGAGGGAGGCCAGACGATCAGAAAAATCAAAAGCCGCTATCTGTGCCGTCTGATGACGACGGGCATGGGCATTAAGCACCGGCACGCGACAGCCGAAGTGCTTGGCGGTACGCTGCAACAACCAGTTGGTTTCCAGCGAGGCACGATCTGAACCCAGCAACAGCACCGCTTCCGGACCATGCTGCTGAACAGCGGTACGGATTTGCGATTCGAGCAGCGTCAGAGCGTCCTCGACACTTATGTTCTGATCTTTGTGCCGCGCCTGACGCGGACGCTCCGGGTGACTGGCATAGCCGCTACCAAAACGGCCCCGGTCACAGATAAAGGAGGCATTCACCTGCGGATTGTCACCACTGCATACCCGTTGCAGTTCACGTAGACGGCCACCCGGTATGGTGGCACACCCGACGGCACAATGGGGGCAGACCGAATCGGCCTGCTCCAGATCCCAAGATCTTGATTTGAAGCGGAAGGTCCGATCAGTAAACACCCCGGTAGGACAGACATCAACAAGGTTACCGGAAAAATCGCTTTCAAGCATACCGTCCTTGAAACGGCCGAAAAATACCCGGTTGCGCGAACCCATCACGCCGAAATCACGCCCACCGCAATAGTCTTTATAGGTGCGCGCACAGCGATAACACTGAATGCAGCGGTTCATCTCCTGGGCGACATAGGGGCCTAAATCCTGATTGGTATAAGTCCCCTTGTCTCCTTTATAGCGCCGGATACCATGTCCACTGGAGATCGTCATCTCCTGCAACTGACACTCCCCACCCTCATCACAAACCGGGCAGTCGTGGGGATGATTGAGCATCAGCCATTCGCCGACGCGCTCACGGAAAGTCGCGGACGCATCATCACCGGTAGTCACAACCATTCCTTCTTCGACCGGAATCAGACAGGCCATCTTCAGACCGGGCATGGGGCCGGTATGGACTGTCACGGCACACATGCGGCAGGAACCCACCGCACCCAGATCCTTGTGATAACAGAAATGGGGAACCACGATGCCAAGAGCTTCGGCAGCCTCAAGGATGGTTTTACCCTCGGGAACGGTAATCGTCTGGTTATCGATAGTCAGTGTCGGCATAGTCAGTTTCTTATTTGTTGAACGGACAATGTCCGCGGTCAATGTGATCAACAATTTCCTGTTCAAAATGATTGAGCAGACCAGCGACCGGCCCCATTGCCCCTTCTGCCAGAGCGCAGAAACTTTTCCCGGAAATATTGGCCAACTGATCCTTGAGCATCTCCAGATGTTCACGGGTCCCCTTGCCTGACTCGAGGGTTTCCAGCAGCCATCGAACCATGGTCAGGCCATCACGACAGGGGGTGCACCAACCACAGCTCTCACGGGCGAAAAAAGCGATCAGGTTGAGGGTGACAGCCACCATGCAGGTATCTTCATCAAAAGCAGTGACACCGGCAGTGCCGAAACGACTGCCGACCTGCTCAAGTGAAGCAAAGTCCAGGGGAACACCCATATGCTCACGGGTCAGATAGGGGGTCGACGCACCACCGGGCAGACAGGCTTTGAACTGCTTGTTCTTCCACATTCCCTGACCATATTTATTGATCACCTCATGCAGAGTAATCCCAACCGGCAGCTCGAAACATTCGGTACAGTTCAGATGGCCCGACAGGCCGAAGAGTTTGGTACCCGACCCGTCCGGGGTCAGGGCCAGATCCTTGAACCATTGGGCACCACCAGTGACAATGTGGGGAATGTTGGCCAGGGTCTCCACATTGTTGACCGTCGTTGGCTGCCCGAAAAGACCACGCACGGCAGGAAATGGCGGCTTCAGGCGCGGATTGGGACGAATCCCCTCGAGCCCGTTGAGCAGCGCCGTTTCTTCTCCGAGGATATAGCGTCCGGCACTGCCATGAACATGTAATTCAAAATCGAAGCCGCTACCAAGGATGTTTTTCCCCAGATAGCCGGCTTCCGTCGCTTCGGTGATAGCCCGACGCAGGTTCTCCGCCTGTTTTTCATAGGCATAGCGGATAAAAATATAGCCAACCTGGGTTTGCAGGGCAAAAGCCGACAGGATCATCCCCTCGATCAATTGATGGGGGTCGGCCTGCAACAGGACACCATCTTTATAGGTGCCCGGCTCCATTTCATCACAGTTGCAAACGAGGTACTTGGTGCCCGGTTTATCCGCCGGAAAGAATCCCCATTTCACTCCGGTTGGAAAACCGGCGCCGCCGCGACCGCGCAACGCTGAAGCCTTGACCAGCTCGCGAACCTCTTCCGGAGTCATGGTGCCGACAGCGGTCTTAAGCCCCTGATAACCTCCATTGGCACTGAATTCCTTCAGAAAAATGGTCTCCCCCGGCTTACGATTCTTAAACAGGAGTTGCGTTGTCTGACTCATGCCAACGCCTCCTTACGTAAAGAGGTAATCAGCTCATCTACTTTTTCCGGTGTTAAGGGACCAAAAAATTCCTGTCGAATCATTACCGCCGGTGCTATGCCACAGCAACCCAGACAACATGATGGCAACAGGGTAAAAAGTCCGTCAGCCGTGGTTTGACCGAATTCGATATCCAGTACCTTTTTCAGATAAGCGGCAATTTCGTCCGCCCCCCGCACCCAGCAGCAGACAGAGTCGCACAGGTGAATAACGAAACGACCGACCGGACGGCGGAAGATCTTGTCATAAAAAGTGGCAATCTCTTCGACTTCTATCGGGGTCAATCCCAATATTGACGCCGTCAGTTCCACTCCTTCGTCAGGCACCCAGCCATGATGTGACTGAATGGCGCGCAGCACATCGATAATCATCTCACGCGGATGTTCAATTTCACCGGCGTGCTGGATAAATTCAGCCAAGGTCTGCTGATCAAGCAAGTGGCTGGTTGTCTGTGATTCAATCGATGTCATAAGGCCCTGTCACCCTGTCAACGTACTGGCAAGTTCACCTGAACTAAGGTTTAAGATCTTTCCCTCTTCCCCCCAAGTTGCTCAGGGAAGATCAAAAGTGCCCGGACGCAAGGCTTGCGCCAAGGGGTCACCGCAGGTGTAGCAAAAGCTACATCGAGGATGACGCATCAGGCATAACGCCGCAGACGGGCGTTTTTTTTCTTCCCCTACCACCTTTTAGCGATCGAGGTCCGCCAATATAAAATCAATCGACCCCATCACCGCGATCATATCCGCCAGCATGCTCCCTTTGCAGATCCACGAGAAGGCCTGCATGTGGGCGAACGATGGGGTGCGAATACGGCAGCGATAGGCACTGCTACCGCCATCACTGACCAGATAGTAACCGCACTCACCCTTACTCGACTCCGTCGCCCGATAACACTCGCCAACCGGCGCAACCGGGCCGCTTGATACGTTCACAAAGTGATGAATCAGGCTCTCAATATCATGCAGACCGTCACCACGCTGAGGATAAGCATAGCGATAATCATCGGTCATCCAGCGCCCGGCGGGCATCCGCTCGGCAGCCTGCTTCACAATCCGCAACGACTGACGCAATTCTTCCAGGCGCACGCGGTAACGGTCAAAACAATCACCGCCGGAAAAACTGATCACGTCGAAATCAAACTCACTATAGGCGCTGTAAGGCATGGTTCGCCGCAGATCCCAGTTTGAGCCGCTGGCGCGCAGGTTGGGTCCGGAAAAGCCCCAGTCAAGAGCCTCATCAAGGCTGACAATCCCCACCCCCTCATTACGGGCCCGGAAGATCGGTCCATCGGTGAGCATACTGTCAAGTTCGTTGATACGCTTATCAAAATCGCGGGTAAACTTGTCAACCATCTGCTTCCAGCCCTCGGGCAGATCCAGAGGAATACCGCCAATCCGGAACCAGGAGGGGTGCATGCGACCGCCGGTAATCATTTCAACGACGTCAAAAATCTTCTCGCGTGAATCAAAACAGTAGAAGACCGGCGTCATGGCCCCGACATCGTGAGCATAACTCCCCAACCACACCAGGTGACTGGCGAGACGGAAGAGTTCGCACAGCATCACCCGGGCATAATCTGCTCGCGGTGGTACCGAGACTCCGAGGAGGGTTTCGAGCGAGTGCAGATAGGCCAGATTGTTCTGGACTCCGGACAGATAATCGATACGATCGGTGTAGGGAATATATTGTGACCAATGCTGACGCTCACCAATCTTTTCTGCACCGCGATGGTGATAGCCGAGATCGACATCGATATCGGTCAACTCTTCACCCTGCATCCGCAATACTACACGTAATACGCCGTGGGTACCGGGATGGTGCGGCCCGAGGTTAAGCACCATGCTGCCGTCGTCGGCGCCCGGCAGGGGAACCAGCTTATCCGCCGCCACCGGGATGTAATCCATGGCAGTATCAGCAGTGAAAGGGGGCATATCCGTCGCTCGTGACGGATGCTCTTTACGCAAGGGATGACCAACCCAGGCATCAGGCATGAGAATCCGGCGCAGATCCTTGTGACCTTTGAAACGGATTCCGAACATGTCGTAAACTTCGCGTTCATACCAGCCCGCCGACGGCCAGATCTCGGTAATAGTAGGGGCTTGCGGGTATTCACCGGTCAGGGGCACCTTGATGCGCAGATAGCCGGGATCGCTGAAGTTGAGCAGATGGTAGACGAGGGTAAACTGATGATCGCGGGGCTGACGCCGCAGACGCTCATCAATCGCGGTCAGATCTTCCAGGCGCTGATACTTGATAACCGCTTCGTGCTTAAGAAAGTAAAGAAGCTCGCGAATACGTGCCGCCGGACAGATCAGCACCGGCATATCAGCCGCTAACGGATCTATCGTCACTTCACCCCTGAAGCGCTCCTGAACGTCACGATAGACGGCCTCAGCCGAGGGGGGGAAGTCTTGTTTGGGCTGCGGTGGGCGCCAGGCATTACCAGTACGATTGTGGGTAAATTCGGGTGGCTGCTGAGCAGTTCCACGCAGCGGGCTGTTGCCGTACCCCGGACCGCGTGGATCGCGGCTCTTGGTAACACCGTCGACCAGCGGCGGCACCGTTGTTCCTTCGCTGCCACCCGACATGCCAAAGACCTTACGCGCTGGCTGCTCCTCAGCTACAATCTTTTTCTGCAGTTCGATAATCCCCTGCAAAAACGCCTCAGGACGGGGCGGACAGCCGGGTATATAGACGTCTACCGGCAGAATCTGGTTGACCCCCTGAATAACACTGTAGACATCGTACATGCCACCGGAATTGGCACAACTGCCCATAGCAATCACCCATTTGGGGTTGGGCATCTGCTCATAGACGCGCAGGATGGAAGAACCCATCTTCTTGAACGGGGTTCCGGAGATGATCATCAGATCCGACTCGCGCGGCGTACCACGCAAAACCTCTGCACCGAAGCGCGCCAGGTCGAAGCGTGGGGTCATACTCGTCATCATTTCAACAAAACAGCAGGACAGGCCGAAAAACATGGGCCAGAGGCTGTTTTTTCGCCCCCAATTGATCAGATCATCGGCACGGGTGAGCAACACCCCCTGCGGCAGCTTTTCACTCATTGAGAACTCCTGCGCCGATCGCGAGCGGGCCGCACACCCCAGTCCAGCGCTCCCATTTTCCACAGGTAGACCAGGCCAAGAAAGAGGTTAACGATAAAAAACGATATCTGCCAGAAGCCATTCCAGCCCAACAGATCGTAGGCTACCGCCCAGGACACAATAAAAACCGCTTCAAGATCGAAAATAATAAAGAAAATCGCTACCAGATAAAAAGGTGCCGGACCGCTCAGACGGGCATCACCAATCGGATCCATAGCAGACTCATAAGGAGCATTTTTTTCGGAGGAAGTGGTCCGCTGTCCCAGGAACCAGGCAAGGAACATCAGGAAAAGAATCAGGCTCACGGAAACAACACTGTAGAGAGCGAAGGAAATCAATCCGTCGATCCCTGCCGGTGTCACCGGTGGCGCTGTAGTAACCGAAACAGGAAGGGACATGGTATCTCCACCAGAAGAAATGGCTGGTACCAGACTGATGAAAAGTGCCTATTGCCTGTGCTCATGTGTAGAAAGATCGGCAAGAAGCGGTTGCTTGCTCCGCAGCAAACAACATAATCAACGACTCTTTAGTTTCACAAAACAAGCAAAGTTAATCGTTGAATTATCCGGCAACGGGCAAACACGCGTCGGATACTATCACATCTGCAGTCAATCAGTGAAGTCATGTTAAGAAAAAGTGCGTTTTTTTTATAAATCAGGCTCTAACTAACTAATTTTTCATGTTAAATGGCGCTTTTTTGTGCCCTGACGATTTCTTTACGAGCCAGTTCATCACACCGCTCATTCTCTGGATGTCCGTCATGCCCCCTGACCCATATCCACTCTATCTGATGAATGCCCGCCAGCGCGAGCAGACGTTCCCAAAGATCGCGATTGGCCACTTCTTCTTTTTTTGAATTGCGCCAGCCGTTGCGCCGCCATCCTTGAACCCATTCGGTCATGCCCTTTACCAGATACTGAGAATCGGTCGTCAAGCGGACACTGCAGGGACGCTTCAAGGCTTCCAGGCCAACTATGGCCCCCAGCATCTCCATACGATTATTTGTCGTCAATTCAGCGTAACCGGAGAATTCACGTTCGTGCCTGCCGTATCGCAGAATGGTTCCATAGCCACCAGGGCCGGGATTACCGGAGCAGGCACCGTCGGAATAAATTTCAACAATCTGTGGTTTTTGTTTGCTCACTTGCCGCTTCCTCGCCATCAACCGGAATGAGGATGGCGGGGATAAACGGGGGACATAATACCAATTACA
>SLDV01000139.1 GCA_007125165.1 Geobacteraceae bacterium
GCCATCACCAGAGCACGCGGTCCGTCTCCCGACGGACGCGGATTAGCCAGCAGATGACAGAAGATGGAGATCAGAAAGGCTGCGGTTTTACCTGTCCCGGTTTGAGCCTGAGCGGCAACATCTTTTCCTTCCAGGGCCAGGGGAATCGTCTCCTGCTGAACCGGTGTCAGAGCTACAAACCCGGCATCGTTAATCCCCTGCATCACTGCCGTTGGCAGATTTAATTCGGTAAATCTCATTACAACTCAACTTTCATCGCTTCCGCGACCGTATTAATATCCTTGTCGCCCCGACCTGACAAGCAGACAAGAATCACCTGTTCAGGGTCCATGGTCGGTGCCAGCTTGATCACCTCGGCGACAGCATGAGCCGTCTCAAGGGCGGGGATAATTCCTTCAATTTCCGTTAATGTGCGAAACGCAGCCAGGGCTTCATCATCGGTAACAGCAACATACTGTGCCCGCTCGATGTCACGCAGATGGGCATGTTCGGGGCCGACTCCCGGATAATCGAGACCGGCAGAAATGGAATGGGCATGCTGGATCTGCCCATCATCGTTCTGCAGCAGGCAGGTCTTGTTGCCATGCAGCACTCCTGGCGAACCGGCCCCCAGGGAAGCCGCATGTTTGCCGGTTTCTACCCCGAAACCGGCCGCTTCAACCCCCAGCAGTCGCACATCACGATCACCGATAAAGGGATAAAACAGCCCGATGGCGTTAGAGCCACCACCGATGCATGCCACCGCCACATCGGGCAGACAGCCTTCCGCGGCAAGAATCTGCTCCCTGGATTCTTCACCGATGACTGCCTGAAAGTCGCGTACCATCATCGGATAAGGGTGAGGCCCGGCGACGGTGCCGATCACGTAAAAGGTATCGCGCACGTGGGTGACCCAGTGACGCAGAGCATCGTTCATGGCATCCTTCAATGTCGCGGTACCGCTGGTAACACCGGTCACCTTCGCCCCGAGAAGCTTCATGCGAAAGACATTCAAAGACTGCCGTCTGATATCTTCCGTTCCCATGAAGATTTCGCACTCCATGCCGAACAGGGCCGCCACTGTTGCCGTAGCAACACCATGCTGCCCGGCGCCGGTTTCGGCAATGACCTTTTTTTTCCCCATGCGGCGCGCCAGCAGCACCTGACCAACGGTATTATTGACCTTATGGGCACCGGTATGGTTGAGATCCTCACGCTTAAGGTAGATCTTTGCCCCGCCCAGTTTCCGGGTCAGACGCTCGGCAAAATAAAGGGGGCTGGGGCGCCCGACATAGTGCTTGAGATAATAGTCAATCTCTTTTTGAAAGCCGGGGTCCAACCGGGCCGCGGCGTAAGCTTCTTCCAGTTCAAGTAGCGCCGGCATCAGGGTTTCGGCGACATAGCGGCCGCCATATTGCCCAAAATGCCCACGCTGATCAGGATACTCGTACATTATGCGTTCCTCACCTGTTCGATAAATTGGGCGACCAGAGTCAGATCTTTCTGCCCCGGTTCACTCTCAACACCGCTGGACACATCGACGGCATAAGGGTTGACCAGTTGAATCGCAGTCGCCACGTTGGCCGGGTTCAGGCCACCGGCAAGAATAATCGGCTTATCCAGTACGGCGCGACTTACCAGTTGCCAGTCAAACTGGCGCCCGGTTCCGCCATACTGTTCATCACTCCAGGCATCGAGAAGCAGTGCCGTCACCGGATAGCCATCCACTTGCTTAAATGAACCTTCATCCCGAACCCTTAAGGCCTTGATAACCGGATAAGGGTCCAGACAACAGTCAGTGACCTTTTCGTCACCATGCAACTGTACCAGCTGCAGTCCGGTCTGCACCATGATCTGGTGAATTTTTACCGCCGGAGTGTTAACGAAAAGACCAACAGTTGAGACGAAGGGCGGCAGAGCCGCGACAATCCTGGCAACCCGTTCAGGAGCAACATAGCGAGGACTGGCGGGATGAAAAACAAAACCGATGGCATCCGCTCCAGCCGCCACCACACCTTTAGCGTCTGCCAGACTGGTAATACCGCAAATTTTAATCCGCGTCGTTGCCATCAGCCAGCATCTCCCAGGAGTTCACGTAACTTGGCAGCAATATCTGCTTCGCGCATCAGGCTCTCGCCGATCAAAAAAGCCCGGGCACCGGCGCGTTGCAGGCGTTCAATATCAGCGCGCGAGGTGATTCCGCTTTCGGCGATGGCAAGCTGCTCTTCCGGCACCAGGGCAGCAAGGGCTTCACTGATTCCCAGATCAGTGACAAAGGTGCGCAGATCGCGATTGTTGATCCCGATCAGATCGACCGGCAGCTCAAGCGCCCGCTGCATTTCATCGGCGTCATGAACTTCAAGCAGGGTATCGAGCCGTAATGCTTTCGCCTGCTCGGCCAAATCGCGTAATTGCTCGTCATCAAGAGCGGCAGCGATCAGCAGCACCGCGTCGGCGCCGGCCAGTCGCGCCTGATAAAGCTGGTAGGCATCGATAATAAAATCCTTGCACAACAAGGGCAGCGAAACCTGCTCGCGAATCAGACCCAGATAGCGCAGATGGCCATAGAAATATTGCTGATCCGTCAGCACCGACAGACAGGTGGCGCCGGCATCCTGATACTGCTCGGCAATGGCCACCGGATCGAAGTCAGCACAGATGATCCCCCTGGAGGGAGACCCCTTTTTCACCTCGGCAATGATGGGGGTTCCCCCTGATGCTACCATGATACGTAAAGCGCGGGCAAAGCCGCGCGGGATATCCTCAAGGTCGCCGATTCGCCCGGCCAGATCAGCGAGAGGGCGCTGAGCACTGGCGGCAGCGACTTCTTCCTGTTTAGTTACCAGTATTCTGTCGAGGATCATGAGTTTGTCATCCGTACCAGTTCAGCCAGTACTTCGGCTGTGCGCCCGCCATCAATGGCCCGGCCTGCCATGGCAATACCGGCGGGAACGGTTTCAACTGCTCCCGCCGCCAACAGGGCATAGGCACTGTTGAGTAGAACAATATCACGTTGCGGCCCTGCCGCTCCGCCGAGAATCGACCGGACAATGTCGGCATTGCGTGCCGCATCACCCCCCTGGAGATCAGCAAGGGCACAGGTGCTAAAACCGAACTGTTCCGGCATGATGGTTGACACCGTTACGCCCTTGTTGTCGATAGCAGCGATCGTCGTTGAACCGGTCAGGGTGATCTCATCCATACCGTCACTACCGTGAACAACAAACCCCTTGCGACAACCGAGGGAGAACAGCACCTCAGCCAGCTTTTCCACCAGATCACCGCGGTAAACCCCCAACACCTGACGATTGGCTTTGGCTGGATTGGTCAATGGCCCGAGAATGTTGAAGATGGTTCGTATCCCGATCTCACGGCGTGGGCCGATGGCATGCTTCATGGCTCCATGCAGTGCCGGTGCAAAGAGAAAGCCGACCCCTATCTGCTCGATGCATTGGGCCACCAGCGACGGCGACACATCCAGATTGACTCCGAGATGCTCGAGAACATCGGCGCTGCCACAGGCTGACGAGACACTGCGATTACCGTGTTTGGCGACCTTGACGCCACAAGCAGCAACCACCAGGGCAACAGTGGTCGAAATATTGAAGCTGCGGGTACCACTGCCACCGGTGCCACAGGTATCGAGGATCGTTTCGCGGTCAAGGTTGATGTCATCACGATCGATATCAAGAGTGGCATGAACCTCAATCGGCGTCGCATGATCGCGCATGACCCGTGCCGCGCCGATAATTTCCTCTGCCGTCTCCCCCTTCATCCGTAGCGCGGTAATAAAGGCACCGATCTGGGCCGCCGTCGCCTCTCCGCCCATGATCATGGTCATGACTTCGATCATCATTTGCTCGGAAAGGTCGCGCCCCTCCACCACCAGCCCGATCGCCTCTTTGATCATGCTGATTTCTCCAATGCACTCAGTTCAAGAAAATTGCCGAGTAGACGTTTTCCTGCAACGGTCAGAATTGACTCGGGATGAAACTGTACCCCCCAGACCGGCAGAGTCGCATGCTCCAGCCCCATGATCTCACCCTCAGCCGTCCAGGCGGTAATCTTCAATGTTACCGGAAAACTCTTACGCCGAGCCTCAAGGGAATGATAACGGGTCGCAATAAATGGATTGGGCAGATCACGGAACAAGCCACTGCCGTCATGCTCGATAGGGCTGGTTTTGCCGTGCATCAGGCGGCCCGCCCGTACCACCTCACCACCGTAAGCCTCGGTTATCGCCTGATGACCGAGGCAGATACCAAGAATCGGAACCTCGCCGGCAAAACGCTGAATAGCTGCAATGGATATGCCGGCAAGAGCCGGAGTGCAAGGGCCGGGGGAAATAACCAGGTGATCCGGCTTTAAAGCAGCAATCTCGTCCAGGCTGATTTTGTCATTGCGAAATACCTGAACCTCCTCACCCAACTCCATGAAGTACTGAACCAGATTGTAGGTAAAGGAATCATAATTATCGATCATCAACAGCATGGGAGAGGTTCCATTTCACTGGCGAACATTATAACAGACCACGATGTGCCATTTCGACAGCACGTTTGACCCCACGTGCCTTGTTGAGGGTTTCCTGATATTCCATCTCCGGATCACTATCGGCAACAACCCCGGCACCGGCCTGGAGATACAACTGATCCTTTTCAATCTGCAGGGTTCGAATGGCGATAGCCAGATCCATGTTGCCGCTGAAAGAGAAGTAACCGACCGCTCCACCGTAAACTTCACGCCGTGCCGGCTCCAGCTCGTCAATGATCTCCATCGCCCGGATTTTCGGCGATCCGGTCAGGGTGCCGGCCGGAAATGCCGCCCGGAACACATCAAAACTGTCCAGCTCCGGACGCAGTCGACCACGCACATTGGATACAATATGCATCACGTGGGAGTAACGCTCTATCACCATCAGCTCACTGACCTCGACACTGCCGGCAATGGCAATTCGTCCGACATCGTTACGGCCGAGATCAACCAGCATGATGTGCTCCGCCAGTTCTTTCGGATCTGCCAGCAGCTCTTTTTCCAGCCGCTGATCCTCTGCCGATGTCTGTCCGCGTGGACGGGTGCCGGCAATGGGACGAACATCGACCTGGTCCCCTTCTTGCCGGACCAGAACCTCCGGTGACGCGCCGACGATAACGGAGTCGCCAAAGCGCAGAAAATACATGTAGGGGGAGGGATTGATGGTTCGCAAGGCACGGTAGATATCGAAGGGATCCGCCTTCAGTGTCGCATTGAAACGTTGCGATAACACCACCTGAAAAATATCCCCGGCGCGGATATACTCCTTGCACCGCTCCACTGCCGCCTTGAATGCCGCCGGCGTAAAGTTCGGTTTAAAGTCACAGAACTCCGATCCAGCATTAACCGGCTCAGCGTAAGACAAAGGGCTCCGCAACTGGCCAATCAAACCATCGATCTGTTGTTGGGCAGCGGCATAAGCCAACTCCGGGTCGTCACCTTCGCCCAGATGAACATTACAGACAACTTTTACCTTCTGCCGCATATTGTCGAAAATAATGACCCGATCAGTCACCATAAAACAGGCATCCCAGCCGCCTATACTGCGAGGATTTTTATCCGGCAATGTCTCGATAAAGCGAACCATATCGTAACCGAGATAGCCCACCGCGCCACCAAAAAACAAGGGCAGGCCATCCACCTCGACCGGGCGGTAAACACTCATGACAGAACGCAGATATTCCAGGGGGTCGCTGACCTCCCCCTGTTGTTCCAGTTTTCCGTCAAACAGGATTTCATAGCTGTTGCCACGAAAGCGGAATACGCGCACCGGACCACTTCCGAGAAAAGAATAACGCGCCCACTTTTCACCACCCTCAATTGATTCCAGCAAAAAAGCATTCTGACCATCATCGATCTTGCGAAACGCAGAAACCGGCGTCTCCATATCGGCGAGAATCTCGCGATAGACCGGAATCAGGTTACCTTGGCGAGTCAGGCCGATAAAGTCTTCTTTACTGGGAAAATACATAAAAAAATCGATATCCGGATTCAATGCTGGCAGATGTACGGAACGTGGCATAAACGTGAGGTTTTTAACACCCATCAACAAATCAAGTCAAGGTCGAGGACCACCCTGGCAGACCAGAAACAACGAAAGCTGTGGCTCAAATTCATCCCGCCCGAAATCGGGCCCTCCAACTAGAACAGGATTTAGCGCCAGGCAAATCACCTATGTGAAAAAAAATACCATTTCATTTTCATTTTAGAGACTGTGTTTCAGGTACCCAAAACGGATGTAACGACCTAAAAAAAACCTCTCCCTGGAGCAAGATATATCCAATTTTATAAACATTGTTTAGCAAAACAAAAAGCGCCCAATAAAAACAAATTGTCATTATTAAACAAGGTCTTAATAATGACATATACACACCCATCAAAGGACAAGACAACGTAAAATAAAAAAAAATAAAAAAGCGTATTGACAAAAATATAACAGCGTATTAGTGTCCGTGCCACGTGCCACGAAAATGGGGCGCAACTTGCAAAAGAGAACAACTGATCTATTATTTTTTGAACGGGTCAGCTTTTATCGAGGGTCTTCATGTCAGACAGAGACAGGGATTCATACAATATCCGCTCCGTTGAAAACGCCCTGCATCTACTGGAGGCATTGGCGACCAACGGTGATCAGTGCAGTCTGGCACAACTCAGTGACAGACTCGATATGACCAAGGCGAGCCTGTTTCGCCTCATGGCAACCTTTGAAAATATGGGCTACGTCGAGCGCGGTGAGCGCTCCGGCGAATATCATCTCGGCATGGCGGCCTACGAAACCAGCCAGAAACTCCTGGCCCGCATGCCGCTGTTGCGCCACGCCCGTCCGGTCATGTCCCATCTGGCACGTCAATGTGATGAAAGCGTCTACCTGGTTGTTCGTCGTGGCCGGGATGCCCTGTTTCTTGATATGGCCGACAACGACCAGAAAGTGAACGTCGTTCCCTTGACCAGCCATCGTTTTCCATTGGACAGTTGCGCTCCCGGCAAACTCCTGCTGGCCTTTGCCCAAGGCGCTACGCCGGCAACCCTGGAAGACGGCCAGGAAGGCTCGATCTATCAGTCACAACGCCACTGTATTGACCACGATGGTCTTGGCGAAGGCAGCAGCGCCCTGGCTGTTCCTCTGTTTCAACAGCGACAGAAGCTGGCCGGATGCCTGACTATTGTCGCACCAACCTTTCGCATGAATGAACAACGCATCAACAACGAGCTTCTTCCGGCCCTCAAGGCGGCCGGCGATATGATTTCGGCACGGCTCGGTTACAACCTTTACAGCTCCAGAGGGCTGGGATGACACGTTAAAGTATCATCAAACACTTGTAACTGGTCGGCGATTCAGATGTTTTTAACCTGCTTTAAACTTGATATTTATCCAGAAAGGAGGCCGCGAATTCGAGAGTAAATTTTGGGCGAACATGATGATTTTGCTCACGCTTTAACGGTTTCAGACTGTCAACATCACAATGAATGAAGAGGAGGAAAGTAATGGAAGATCAAGGAAAAGCTTACTGGTTTGCAACGCTGAAGTTGATTGGCAGTATTCTCGCTGTCTGGGCCCTCGTCTCCTACGGTTTCGGGATTATTTTTGCCTCGGCACTGAACAACATTTCCATTGGGGGTTATCCCTTCGGTTTCTGGTGGGCTCAACAGGGCTCCATGTATGTCTTCATTGCACTGATTTTCATCTACGCGAAAATGCAGGACAATGTCGACAGAAAATTCAACGTTCACGAAGAATAAAGAGGAGGAACCCACATGAGTCTGCAATTCTTAACCTACCTTATCGTTGGCGCAAGCTTTGCGCTCTACATCGGTATAGCCGTCTGGTCCCGCGCCGGCAGCACCGGTGACTTCTACGTTGCCGGTGGCGGCGTTCACCCGGTTGTCAACGGGATGGCGACTGCAGCTGACTGGATGTCGGCAGCGTCCTTTATCTCCATGGCCGGCCTGATTGCCTACATGGGCTATGGCGGCGGCCTGTTCCTGATGGGCTGGACCGGCGGTTACGTTCTTATGGCAACCGTTCTGGCGCCTTATCTGCGCAAGTTCGGACGCTTTACCGTGCCGTCCTTCTTTGCCGACCGCTATTATTCCAAATCGGCACCGGCCGTGGCCGTTATCTGTCTGCTGGTGGCTTCCATCACCTACATCATCGGTCAGATGACCGGCGTCGGTGTGACCTTCTCCCGCTTCCTTGGCGTTACCAACGAAATGGGAATTTACCTCGGTATGGGTATCGTTTTCTGCTACGCGGTGTTCGGCGGCATGAAAGGGATTACCTACACCCAGGTGGCCCAGTACTGTGTTCTGATCACTGCCTACACCATTCCAGCGATCTTTATCTCTTTCCAGCTCACCGGTGTACCGATTCCCCAGC
>SLDV01000155.1 GCA_007125165.1 Geobacteraceae bacterium
CTGGATACCGCCATGCGCGACATCATTCAGGCCCAACTCAATTCACACATTCCTACTATTGTTTATGTTGCCCCGCAGGGAGCCCGGGCAGCGTCAGCAGGAGCACTGATTACGCTGGCGGCTGACTTCGCCGCCATGGCACCGGGAACCAATATCGGAGCAGCGACACCGGTCAGCATTGGTGGCGGCGGTGGGGAGGCCGATGAGGCGATGATGAAAAAAGTCGCCCATGATGCTGCCGCCTATGCCCGCAGCCTGGCACAAAAGCGTGGACGCAATCAGGAATGGGCCGAGGAGGCCGTCCGTGAAGGCATCTCGATTTCAGCGCAGGAAGCACTGGACCTGGCCGTGATCGACCTGATTGCTGAAAATCGCGACGACCTCTTTAAAAAGCTTGATGGCTACAAATACATTCGCGACGGCGAGGCCATCATTTTCACCACTGCCGGCGTCCAAGTTGTCACTGCGGAAATGAACTGGCGACAGAAAATCCTGAACGCCTTGAGTAACCCGACTTTTGCCTATCTGCTGATGATGCTGGGCATTCTCGGCATCTTTTTTGAAATTTCCCAGCCCGGCTCGATCTTTCCCGGAGCAGTCGGCGCCATTGCCATTTTGCTGGCGCTGTTTGCTTTTTCGGCGTTACCGGTCAACTACGTTGGTGTCCTGCTGATTGTGGTCGCCTTTATTCTCTTTATTCTCGAAGCCAATGTCCCATCTTATGGTATGCTTGCCGTGGGTGGCGTCATCGCCATGAGCCTTGGTTCGCTGATGCTGATCGACAGCAGCGAACCCTATTTGCAGATTTCTCGCGCAGTCATAGCGGCAACTGTACTTTCCTGTGCTGCCTTTACTACCTTTGCCGCCACCATGGTGGTTAAGACCCAGAAACGGCGCAGCTATTTCGGTCAGGACGGAATGGTCGGCAAAAAGGGGGAAGCAACTGAAGCAATTGACAGCAGCGGTGGACGAGCATTTGTCTACGGAGAACACTGGTCTGCCTGTGCCGATGAGCCGATTAACAAGGGAGCAGCCGTTGAGGTCGTTGAAGTACTTGACGGTTTGAAAATTAAAGTTGCGGCTGTTGCACCCGGTGACAAGGCCGCGGATTCCGAAAACAAGGAGAGTTTATAATGTTTGATTTTGGCGCGGGATTTTTCTGGATTGTTCTGGTTGCTATTGGTGCTGTTGTCATCAGCGCCGCGGTACGGATTCTGCTCGAGTATGAACGCGGTGTTGTCTTCCGTCTCGGACGCTTTTCAAGTGTTAAGGGGCCGGGGCTGAAATTCATCATCCCCGTCATTGACCAGATGACCAAGGTCAACTTGCGCACCGTCGCCATGGATGTTCCGGAGCAGGATGTCATCACCCGCGACAACGTCTCGGTGAAAGTCAATGCCGTCCTCTACTTCCGGGTTGTTGCCCCCGATAAAGCCCTGATTGAAGTTGACAACTACCTCTATGCTACGAGTCAACTTGCCCAGACCTCCCTGCGGAGCGTTCTCGGTCAGGTGGAACTTGACGAACTGCTGGCTGAACGCGACAAGATCAATCATGATCTGCAGGAAATTCTCGACCGCCAGACGGATCCCTGGGGAGTCAAAATCTCCAATGTTGAAATCAAGCACGTCGATCTTCCTGTCAGCATGCAACGCGCCATGGCCCGCCAGGCTGAAGCCGAGCGCGAGCGCCGCTCCAAGGTCATTCACGCCACCGGTGAATATGAGGCATCACGCACCCTGGCCAACGCTGCCGAACAGATCAACATGCAGCCGGGCGCCCTGCAGTTACGCTTTTTGCAGACAATGACGGAAATTGCCGCAGAAAAAAACTCGACAATCCTCTTTCCCATGCCCATTGATCTGATTAAACCCTTCCTTGATATGGCGCAGCTAAAAACCCCGAAGAGCTCCGCACAGCAAGAGAAAAAGGACTGACATCAGGCACAAATCAAGTCGCCCGGCAAGGAAAACCACCCCGGGCGACTTGATTTATTGATCACTAACTGAGATAGCGACTCCACACATAACATCGCTGCCATCATTCCTTAATCACCAGACCCATCCGCAAAATGTCTGCAATATCCCGGCGCGGCACACTCAATGTCAATTGACTTTGCCTCGTATTTCACTAGAATGGTCACGTTTACAGTCGATGATTGTCACTGCTATGCTTTCTGACCGTTAATTGCCTGCCACAATGAAGCAAGGAGGCCACATGGGAAAACCGCAATACCATACCGACATCGTCAGGAGCTTTATCAACTGGAGCATTCTCTGGGGTGTCGTCGCGGTGCTGGTCGGGGTCATTGCATCACTACAGATGGTGAATCCTGATCTCAATTATCCGCCCTACTTTACCTTTGGCCGGCTCCGGCCGCTCCATACCAATGCCGCCATCTACGGCTGGGGGGTAGGCACCATCTTTGCCATGTTCCTCTATATGGTCCAGCGCTTGTGCAAAACTCCCTTGTGGAGCATTGGCCTGGCGCGTTTTCAATTGTGGCTCTTCAATATCGTCATTATCGCATCAGCCATCACCCTGCTGTTGGGGTACAGTTCCACCCTTGAATATCATGAAATGGAATGGCCCATTGATATTATGATCGTGGTCTTGTGGGTGGCATTTTCCATCAACATCATCATGACCATCATCAAACGCAAAGAGGAGCAGATGTACATCTCCCTCTGGTATATGATGGCTGCCATCATCGGTGTTGCTATCCTGTTCACTGTTAATGGTCTGGCGGTACCGGTTTCAGCCTTTAAGTCCTATTCGATTTTTGCCGGCACCAATAGTGCCAACGTCCAGTGGTGGTTCGGCCACAATGCTGTTGCCATGGTCCTGACCGCACCGCCCCTGGCGATGTTTTATTACTTTCTGCCGAAATCGACCGGCGTGCCCATCTACAGTCACCGCCTGTCGATTATTGCCTTCTGGTCGTTGATTTTCATGTACCTGTGGACCGGCGCTCACCATCTGCTGTGGACGCCGGTGCCGGACTGGGTTCAAACCCTGGCCATGGCTTTTTCCATCATGCTGATTGCTCCTTCCTGGGGTGCCGTCATCAACGGCTATCTCTCCATGAATGGACAATGGCATCAGATGCGCAGCAACTACCTGGTCAAGTTTCTGATTCTCGGCATTACCTTCTACGGTCTGCAGACCCTGCAGGGTCCGATGCAGGCCATCAGGACCTTCTCGGCTTTTATCCATTATACCGACTGGGTTCCCGGGCATGTTCACATGGGAGCCATGGGTTGGGTTTCGCTGGTCAGCATGGCCGGCATCTATTACCTGCTGCCGCGCATCTATGGTCGCGAAGTCTACAGTGTTGCCCTGGCCAACCTGCAATTCTGGCTGGTCGTTATCGGACAACTGATCTGGTCGACCAGCATGTGGATCGCCGGGGTACTGCAGGCCGGCATGTGGAATGCCATGAACGCTGACGGCAGCCTGACCTACACTTTCACCGAGACCATGGTCGAGATGTACCCCTACTGGTGGATTCGCACCGGCGGCGGCATCATCTATCTGATCGGCATCCTGCTGTTTGTTTACAATATCTATATGACGGTGCAGAAGGGGAAGGAACCCGCTCCGCAACTGCTTGAAGTCGAAGGGAGGGCCTAGACCATGTGGGAAAAGAAACCGATTCTCCTGATGATTCTGGCTACTGCTGCGATTCTCACCGGCACCATTGTTACCATGGTCCTTCCTTTTTTCTGGGTCAACACTGAGGCTGACCGCATTGAGTACGTCACCCCCTACACGCCATTGGAACAGGAAGGGCGTGACATCTATATGCGTGAAGGGTGCAACAACTGCCACACCCAAACCGTTCGCCCTCTGGTAGCCGAAGTATTGCGTTATGGTGACTACTCCAAATCGGGCGAGTTCGTCTACGATCGCCCCTTCCTCTGGGGTTCCAAACGAACCGGATCAGATCTGGCGCGCCTGGGCGGCAAGTATCCTGACGCCTGGCACTACCAGCACATGGCAGATCCACGCTCCATCTTCCCCAGGACCAACATGCCGGCCTACGGCTGGCTGAGCGACAACCCGCTGAACCCTGACATGATCCGGCGCAAAATGCGGGTACTTGGCTTCCCCTATACCGAGGAACAAATTGACGAACTGGCAAGCAAAAATGAAATGGATGCTATCATTGCCTACATGCAGAAGCTCGGCAATGACATCCCCTGGCGCCAGACCGCTCGCACTGAGATTGTCGGGGAACTGCGCAACCCCTACCCCGATCCGGATCAGGCCACTCTGGAATCCTGGCAGCCCCTGTACCAAAGTAATTGCTCGGCCTGTCATGGTGCCAATATGGAAGGTGGAATCGGCCCTGAACTGGTTGGTGACGTCTATGACGAAGAGACCCTTTTCCGCTTAATCTACGATGGTATACCGGAGAACGGCATGCCTGCCTATGCCAACCTTGGGTCCGACCGTGTCTGGCAACTGGTCAACCTGATTAAGCACCACCAGCCAAACGGAAACTGATATGGATTTGGCCTCCATTATCTACCTGTCGGTAACTGTCGGGCTCTTTGTTATCTTTGTGCTGATCGTGCGCAACACCTACAAGCGCAAAAACAGAGAAAAAAAAGAAGCTCCGAAGTATCGCATGATGGACGATGATTGATCCCTTCGCAAACCAGCCTGAAGCGAAAGAGAGGGCGAAGATATGAGCAAAAAGCAACATGACAATCATGATGAGCATGCCGATGGCATTGCTGAAGATCGCAAAAAAGCGCCGCCGGTTTATTTCAATATTCTCTTTTACGGTCTGATTATCTGGGGTGTCCTTTTCAGCGCCTACTATCTTCTCAGCGGCTGGAGCTCACATGGACAATTTGAGGAAAGGATGGCTGCACACCAGGAAACCTATGCCGGAACTGTTGCGACGGCAAACGATCAGCCCAGTGCAGCCACAGAAACACCAGCCTCGGACATTGATGCGGCAGCACTTTATCGTTCCCATTGTGCCGCTTGCCACGGTACCGGTGGCGCTGGTGGTTTTGCCACCGACCTGACCGGCGACTATGAATACGGCAAAGACACTGAAAGTGTACGCATTAGCATTGCTGATGGACGCGGCGCCATGATGCCCGGCTTCTCCGACAGCCTCAGTAGTGATGAAATTGACGCACTGGTGACCTATCTTCTGGAACTTTAAGGATCGCTTAGGCGGTGGCTGCTGCTTGCAGCCACCGTCACTCCACCATGTCCAGTACGCAACAGCATAAACGCCCCCTGCTCCTTGGTCCCTGGCGCAGGGCATTCCAATGGCTGACCGTGGTGACCATTATCCTGATTCCGTGGATTCAACCCAACGGCGTCAGTATCATCCGTGTCGACATACCCAGCCTCAGCCTCCTTTTTTTTGGCCAGGTCCTGCGCATCCCGGAACTGTACCTGCTGCTGCTTTTTATTCTGGTAAGCGGCGCGGCCTTTTTACTCATCACCCTGGTTTTCGGGCGTCTCTGGTGTGGCTGGGCCTGTCCCCAGACCACCCTGACCGATATCGCCGAGTGGCTGACTCGACGTCTGAAGCTCAAGATTGTATCGAATCGTCTACAGGGTGCCCTTATCCAAAAAATCATTGCCCAGACATTTTTTGCCTTGCTGGCTCTGCTGGTCTCAGCCAATATCATCTGGTATTTCATCGAGCCCCAGCGTTTTCTTTCTGCTCTGGTCAGTGGCAACTTGCACATCGGCGTACTGGTGACCTTTTGCCTTATCGCCCTGGTCATTTACCTTGACCTGGCCCTGGTCAGAAGACTGCTGTGTCGCGAATTCTGCCCCTATGGACGCATTCAGACCTCCTTCGTTGATGCTGCGACCCTGACTCTGCAACTGCCTGACAGCGAAAAGAAACGCTGCATCAAATGCAATTCCTGCGTACGAACCTGCCCGATGGATATCGACATCCGCAACGGCTATCAGATTGAGTGTATCAACTGCGGTCGCTGTCTTGATGCCTGTCGTGCCGTGATGGCTAAACGTAACGAGCCGGGGCTGATCTACTACACCTTCGGCGTTGACAACCGCGGTCCGGGAGCACTACTGAATCCACGAGTAGCAATGGTTGGTCTATTGCTGGCTATACTGATTTCTGCCTTAAGCTATGCCGTCATATCACGCGCTGAAGCATCACTGAATGTTTCCATTGTCCCGGTTACTGCCGGCCGCGTCCTTGATGGTCAGCAGGCCACTCTGTTTAATGTCTGGGTCAACAATCGGACCACCAGTTCGCAACTATATCAGCTTAATGTCGTCTCGGCCGCTGGCGAAACGCTGGAGATTCGCGGCCAAACCCAAGAAATCAGTATCAACCCGGGAGAAAACCGTCAATTTCGCATCATGGTTCTCACCCCTGTCCACCAGCAGTCGACCGTGGTAGAATTCCAGCTCATTGACAGCAGCCAGCGCCAGGTTGCCGGTGCCCGGGCTCGAATTACTCCTGCTGCAGACAACAACTGAAACGAGAGAAGTATGAACAAACTCAATCCTGCCCTGCTGATTCCGATTCTGCTGTGCTCTTTTCTGATTTTTTCCAGTTGGGCCGCCTATCAGGCGGCAACCCGGGTCAGCGATGTCAGTGATCGTGACTATTACAGCAAAGGGCTGAAATACAATAGCACCCTGATCGAAAAAAAGGCCGCCTCAAGTTTGGGCTGGCAGTTGCGCAGCGAATTTTCGGACGGACGGCTGGTCCAGTACCTGACCAACAGTGAAGGCTTGCCTGTCAGCGGAGCGACCGGATTGCTGAAGCTGCAGGATCGAGACGCACTGTTGATCGTCCCCCTCGAAGAAACCCAACCGGGAATATATCACGCTGACCTGCCACACCTCACAGCCACCCAGATGGCCAGAGCAGAATTCGAACTCAATGGAGCCCGCATCCTGCGCCACCTGCTCCTGGCCCTCTAATCCATGCCCCAACCCCTTGAATTAATATGTCGTCATTGTGAAGAAAGCTTCCCGCGCGCGGATTTAGTAACAGAAGAGACAGATGAAGAAAGCATCCCTTTTTGCTGTCATGGTTGTCGTGGTGCCTATCTGATCATCCGTGGTGCCGGCCTTGAACACTTCTATCGGCGCCCCGATCGACAGCCCGGTACTCTCAAAGAAGCATTCAACCTGCGCTTTGATGATACCTACCTTGAACGCTTTGTCCGCCACCACGAGCAGGACGCCGAAATCAATTTAATCGTCGACGGCATCCGTTGTGCCAGCTGTGTCTGGCTGATTGAACGACTACTGCAAAAACATCAGGGCATCACTTCTGCACGCGTCAACTTCGCTACCCATCGGGTCCTGATTCGCTTTGTGCCGGAACTGATCAGCGCTGCTGACGTCTGTCGCAAGCTGGCCGATATCGGCTATCTCGCTCGCCCCTACAGCTTTGATGAGCTGCAGCAGGCCAGCCATCGCGAAATGCGCAGCCTGCTGATGCGTTTCGGGACCGCCGTTTTTCTAACCATGCAATTGATGGGCTTTACCCTGGCTCTTTATGCCGGATATTTCCAGGGAATTGACGATCAAACCAGGAATCTGCTGGAGTATTTTGCCGCCATCGTCACCACCCCCGTCGTTTTTTACTCCGGCTATCCTTTTATTCGTGGGGCCTGGATCAGCCTGCGTCATCGCGAACCCAACATGGATATGCTCATCGCCCTGGGCACCCTCTCTGCCTATTTCTATAGCCTGGTTGCCATGTTGTTCACCGGCGGTGAAGTCTACTTTGAAACATCGGCCATGATTATCACCCTGATCCTTGCTGGGCGTCTCATCGAAACCGGAGCCAGACGCAAGGCCGCCGCCGGCATTGATCGTTTGCTCAAGCTTGCCCCGGCCCGTGCCATCCGCCATGAAGAGGGCAATTGGAACGAGGTCGACAGTCAGGAGCTGGTGCCAGGAGACTTGATCCGGCTCAAGGCCGGAGACCGCCTGCCGGTGGACGGTGTTATTGTGCACGGCATCACGGAAATTGACGAAGCAGCTGTTACCGGTGAGCCCTTACCGGTGGTCAAAGAGTGTGACGACAAGGTTGTATCGGGCACCCTGAACTTAAGTGGAACTATCGAGGTCAGGGTTGCCTCGGCAGCAGCAGATTCATTCCTCGCCCGTATGACCGCCATTGTTGAGCAGGCACAGAACGACAAGGCGCCGATCCAGCGTCTCGCCGATCGGGTTGCCGGCATCTTCATTCCCATTGTTTTGCTGATTGCCGCCGCAACCTTTATCTTCTGGCACCTGC
>SLDV01000023.1 GCA_007125165.1 Geobacteraceae bacterium
TACGCCAGCTTGTTACTAACGCGGAAGAGCAGCCGGGCAAAAAGAAAAAAGAGTTGCATTTTCTCTCCGATGCGGAAATAACGCGAAATCGGCTACTGAAAGAAAAACGGCTTTTTTCCTATAAAGCTATTTTCACTGACAAAAGCTGTGTCATCGACACCACCTCTGACCCCGATGAGTGTGCCGTTATTCTTTACACGTCCGGCACAACCGGCCGCTCCAAAGGAGCGATGCTCAGCCACAGAAACATTGTCAGTAACATTTTCGCCGCTCAGCTTCACTTCAAGCTCGACAATTCCATCGCAACCCTGTCTTTCCTACCCATCAACCATGTTTTTGAACAAGTATGCGGCATCCTGCTTCCCCTCTCCCTCGGTGGTCAGATCAGCTTCGCCGAATCAATCAAGAAGCTTGGCGACAATCTCAATGAAATCAAGCCAACCTTCCTGCTGGGGGTGCCGGCAGTCTATCGACTGCTCTACGACCGGATCATGAAAAAAATCGACACCAAACCCACATCGCGGATGCTGTATAAATTTCCGTTGACACGCAAGATTGTCACCGCCGGCGTTAAAAAAGCCGTCGGCATCAATACCACATTCGTCAGTGGCGGTGCCGCCCTCGATCCGGCTATCTCTGAAGGCTTTCACAACCTGGGCCTGACCCTCTATCAGGGTTACGGTATCACTGAAACCTCTCCGGTCATTTCTGCCGAAAGTCCCTTCAAAAACAGGCCGGGAACCGTTGGCGAAACCCTCAAGGACATCCAGGTGCGGATCGACAACCCCAATGCCGATGGCGAGGGAGAGATCCTCGTCAGGGGTCCGAATGTCATGCTTGGTTACTACAAGAATGAAGCAGCCACAAAAGAAGTTCTGCAGGATGGCTGGTACCGGACCGGCGACCTCGGTCGAATCGATGACGATAATATGCTCTGCATTTGCGGGCGGGTGAAAAACCTCATCGTTACCCCCAATGGTAAAAATGTTTATCCCGAAGAGGTTGAAAACCAGCTCCTTAAAAGCCCCTACATTGCTGAAATCATGGTCTATGGCCACAGAATCGGCAAAACGGCCGAAGAGGTGTATGCTGTCGTTTTTCCCGACGAGGAAGCCCTCTTTGCCTTGGCGCGTGAGCAGAAGGACAAGCCCTTGACCGCCACAGAAATTGAAGATTTGATCCGTCGTGACATCCAGACCTACGGCAAGGAGCTGGCTGACTATAAGCGGGTGAAAAAGTTTACTTTGCGCGAGGATGAATTTCCGAAAACCACGACCCGCAAGATCAAGCGTTACATTGTGGAGCCGGAGATATCGACGAACTGAAAAGCAGTAACTGCATTAGTCCACGGAAAGCACGGAAGGACACGGAAAAAATCAAAAAAGTGTAGAATAAATATTTTGTAGTTGCTTCATCTTATAGCTAAACTTTGCACACTCTCAACACTTGGCTGTTTTGCTATGATGGATTTACATTCCGTGTTATTCCGTGCCTTCCGTGGACCAAAAAGATTTTTATCCACTGGAGAAGACCAATGACAACCGACATCCGCTGGCAGCAGCGCTTTTCCCAGTTTGAAAAGAGCTACAAACTGCTCCAAACCGCCCTGGCCATTGAACGGCCCAGTGAGGTTGAACGCGCCGGCCTCATCCAGTTTTTTGAAATAACCTTTGAATTAGGATGGAAACTTCTCAAGGATTTCCAGGAAGCAGAAGGCTACACCATCACCAGTCCCCGCAATGCGATCAAACAGGCATTTCAGAATGGTCTGATCACCCAGGGGAAATATTGGCTACAGGCACTTAACGACCGTAACCTCACGACCCACACCTATAATGAAACCACGGCCCGGCAGGTAGAAAACGACATCCGCACGTTATACGCTCCATTTTTACAGGAGCTGCACGAATATTTTCTGCCGAAGATGGTTAAATAATGGATCCTTCACCCTTTGGTCTACCACAAGCTGACTATGATGAGATGCTGCAAGCCATCAGATCTTTTCCTGATATTACTAAGGTCACGCTATTTGGTTCACGGGCTAAAGGCACCTACAAACCCGGCTCTGATGTAGATCTGGCGATTGAAACAGATAGCACAAATCAACGCACAGCCATCGAGCTGACGATCCGGCTCAACGAAGAGACCCCCTTGCCCTACATGTTTGACGTGATCGACCATCAACAAGTCAATGAACCGGCGCTGCTTGATCATATTGAGCGGGTTGGAATTGTGATTTATCCCTGATAAATATAGATCCGGTGCCGATCAGATAAAAAACGAAAAAACGAAAAATTTTTTATTTTTTTTGCTGAAAAGGGGTTCCTGTCAGATTTTTGTCAGAAATCGTGGGTATAGTGTTAGCCATAACAAGGATCTGAACCACTTGCAATGCGATATCATGCAATGCGGTTCGGAGGGGGGGAGCCCCCATCCTGAAAATGGATGGGGGCTCTTTTTTTGTATCGGCCCTCTTAACCTAGATCGTGTTCAACGCGGATCAGACGCGGTGTCTGACGGGTGATGTCAAAAGTTTCGATCTCTTTTAGCGCCCTGACCACATCTGCCTCTTTCGCCGCATGAGTCATCAGTACGATTGGGACGCAATCGGCATCGTGCCTTTCCGGCTGGATCATCGACTGAATGCTGATATTGTGCTCACCCAAACATCCGGCAATTTTTGCCAGAACTCCGGGCTGGTCGAGGCTTTTAAAATGTAGATAGTAATGACTGATAATCTCGCTCATGGGCTGAATCGGTAAAGACTGAACGGCTTCTTCACAGTAGCCCATGATTGGAACCCTGACGCGGGCACCGCTGATCAGGTCGCGACTGATCGCCATCACATCACCCATTACCGCGCTGGCGGTCGGCTCCATGCCGGCTCCACTTCCGTAAAGCAGGGTCGGCCCGACAAAATCACCGGTCAACCGGACGGCATTAAAAGCCCCGTCTACCTCCGCCAATTGATCATCGGCAGGGATCATGGTCGGATGAACGCGTACTTCAATCTGATTGCCGTGATTTTTACCAATGGCCAGCAGCTTGATCTTGTATCCCATCTGCTTGGCAAAGCTGATGTCAACCGCATCGATGTTGCTGATTCCTTCAATATAAACCTGATTGAAATCAACTTTAGTACCAAAACATAGTGCACTGAGCAGAGCTATTTTGTGAGCCGTATCGACACCTTCGATGTCAAAGGTCGGGTCAGCTTCGGCATAGCCAAGTTGCTGCGCTTCTTTAAGCACGTCGCTGAATTCACTGCCGTGGTCTGTCATCTTGCTGAGAATATAGTTACAGGTGCCGTTGAGAATCCCCAGCACTGAACTGAAGCGATTAGCACAGAGGCTTTCCTTGATCGGAGAGATGACCGGTATTCCCCCACCAACAGCAGCTTCATACATGACTGCCACACCGGCTTTAGCAGCGGCATCAATGATTTCCTGCCCGTGTACAGCCATGAGGGCTTTGTTGGCAGTCACCACATGTTTCCCGTTGGCGATAGCCTGCAACAGAAAGCGTTTCGCCGGCTCATAACCACCAATCAATTCAATAACAATATCAATATCCGGATGACTGATCACCTCTTCGACGTCGGTCGTCAGAATACCTTCTTCAATCTCAACCCCGCGATCTGTGGTGATATCTAGATCAGCTATTTTTACCAGATTGACAGAAGCGCCCAAGCGTTGTTTCAACAGGTCGGCGTTATGCTGAAAAACCTTAACGACTCCGGTTCCAATGGTTCCGAAGCCGAGTAAACCGACATTGATCACTTTCATATGATTACATCTCCATCATTTATGTTGAATAGCCGCATTTTTGTCAGAGTTGGCGACGTTGTGTGCAATTTTATCCAGTAGACCGTTAATGAACGCAGGAGATTCACGGGTTCCGTAGCACTTGGCAATTTCGATCGCTTCGTTAAGCGTCACTGACGCAGGAATTTTTGCCAAAAACATCAGCTCGTAAGTCGCAATCCGCAACAGCGCAAGGTCGACCGGGGCCATGCGCGACAAAGACCAGTTCCGGGCTGCAGCTACTATCTGCTCATCAAGCACGGCGCGATTTTTCAGCACGCCTCGAACAAGGTCTTCGGTAAAAAGTCGCACCGCTTGTGGGGTGCAATTTACGCCCGGCTCCAGAGGTTCACCCAGGGGATCGTCAGAAAAATGAAAATTGCTCCAGAACTGCTCGAGACTATGATCGGGGTTTACTTGTTCGCGCTCATACTTGAGGGCAAAAAGAACTTTGAGGGCATATTCACGCCCGCGCCTGCGATTATTGGCCATCGGCGCTGAAAACTCCCAACAGATTCACCATCTCAATAGCACTCATTGCTGCTTCAGCGCCCTTGTTACCAGCCTTGGTTCCGGCACGTTCAATGGCCTGTTCGACGGTGTCGGTTGTCAGTACTCCAAAAGCTACCGGTATACTGGAATCGAGGGAAACCTGTGCAACTCCTTTTGTCACCTCGGAACTGACATATTCAAAGTGTGGTGTGCCTCCCCGAATGACTGCTCCGAGACATAAAAGCGCATCGAACTTGTTTGAGGCCGCCATGTGTTTGGCTGCTAACGGAATTTCGAAAGCTCCCGGCACTTTCATCACGGTAATCTGCTGATCATCGGCTCCATGTCGCACCAGAGCATCAATAGCCCCATCCAGTAATCTTTCGGAAATAAAGCTGTTGAATCGGCTCACAACGATTCCGAAACGATAGTTGCCGGCATCCAGTTTTCCTTCGATCATTTTTGGCATCTGTCCACTCCTGTTCGCGGTAGCCGTTAGATATTTTCCAGCAAATGGCCCATCTTTTCACGCTTGGTTTTAAGGTATTGAAGGTTTGATGTATGGGCAGGCATCTCGATTTCAACCCGTTCAACCACCTCAAGACCGTATCCTTCCAATCCCACGATCTTTTTAGGATTGTTGGTCATCAGGCGAATCTTTCTCACCCCAAGATCGGCCAGAATCTGGGCACCTATGCCGTAATCGCGCAGATCAGCATCAAAACCGAGCATGTGGTTGGCCTCTACTGTATCATGCCCCTGATCCTGGAGAGCATAGGCCCTGAATTTATTAAGCAGTCCAATTCCCCGCCCTTCCTGGCGCATATAGAGGACGACTCCCGTACCCTCATCGCCGATCCGCTCCATGGCAGCATGCAACTGATTACCGCAGTCACAGCGCGCCGAGGCGAACACATCACCCGTCAAACATTCGGAATGGACCCGCACCAGAACTGGCTGCTCCGGATCAATATCACCTTTTAACAAGGCGATATGATGAGCACTATCCACCTCATTTTCATAGATGATGGCGGTAAAAGGCCCACCGTGGGGCGTTGGCATGCAGGTTTCAGCGGCACGGCGTACCAGCGATTCCTTACGCATGCGATAGGCAACAATGTCGGCAATGGAGATGATCTTCAGATCGTGCTCCCCGGCAAATTTTTCCAACTGCGGCATACGCGCCATGGTTCCGTCTTCGTTCATGATTTCGCAGATCACCCCGGCAGGCTTGAGACCGGCAAGCCGGGCCAGATCGACAGAGCCTTCCGTCTGTCCGGCGCGTACCATGACACCGCCTTTTTTGGCGCGCAAGGGGAACACATGACCCGGCCGGGCCAGATCTTTGTGGGTCGTTTCATCAGCAACAGCTACTTGAATGGTACGGGCACGATCAGCGGCAGAGATTCCTGTTGTTACGCCTTTACGTGCTTCAATAGAAATAGTGAACGCTGTACCGAAAGAAGAGCTGTTGTCACTGACCATCAAGGGCAGGTCAAGTTCATCTGCCCGCTCTTCGGTCATGGACAGACAGATCAGGCCGCGACCATGGCGGGCCATAAAATTGATCGCTTCCGGCGTTATCAACTCAGCGGCGACAACCAGATCCCCCTCGTTTTCACGATCTTCGTCATCGACCAGAATGACCATTTTACCGTTACGGATATCCTCCAGAGCGGCATCAATTTTTGCAATCATCATTACTGCATTCCTTTGTTTCTCTGTATGGTTCAGCGTTTCAAAAGAAAACGAAGTATATCTCACAGAAACCCGTTTTTAGCAAGGAACTCACGACTCAGTCTTTCCGTGCCGGTGCCCGCATGTTGAGTTAAAAATTTTTCTACGTAGCGCCCGATCAGATCGGTCTCAATGTTGACCGGGTCACCAATCCGCCGCTCTTTCAGGCAGGTTTGCTCCAACGAGTAAGGAATCATCATCAGGCTGAACCGATCAGCAAAAACCCGGTTGACTGTCAGACTGACCCCATCGATAGCAACAGATCCTTTGGCAACAATGTAGTGCATGGTCTCGGCAGGGGCGGCAAATTCCCAATAGACAGCATTCTGTTCTTTGCGTTTCTGCCGCACGGTTCCGATACTGTCGACGTGACCGGCAACCAGATGACCTCCGAGCCGATCACACAGTCGCAAGGCTCGTTCCAGATTGACAGTTGTGCGCGGCAGCAATTTGCCCAGTGTCGTGGTACGCAAGGTCTCCGGAGACACATCAAGACTGAAGCTGGTATCGTCCCAACCGGTGACGGTCAAACAGACTCCATTGACGGCAATACTTTCACCCATACTCAAATCATCATGTACCAGTGAACTGCCAATACAGAGACGACAGACCGCGGTCCCGACGTCAAGGCTGCGAACTTCACCTATGGATTGAATCAGTCCAGTAAACATGTCTGCACCCTTGCCCTGATCAACAGGTCACTTCCCGATGTCTCATGACGCATTTCTTCAAGGACGGCCGTCTCCGCCATCAGAGAAGTTCCGGTTCCGGCGAACAGGCCATTAACAGGACACCCTCCAGCCAGTCGCGGCGCCACAAAAATCATCAGCTCATCAATCAGGCATTCTTTCCAGGCCGCAGTTGCCAGAACGCTGCCCCCTTCGAGAAGCAGATGCTGAACACCACGACGACCGAGATCTTCCCACAACGAGGGTAAGGCAACACGGCCCTGCTGCTCGGGAAGAACCAGCACTTCCGCCCCGGCATCCTCCAGCCGACTGATCTGATCTGTTTCTTGCGAACAGGTTGCAATCAGTGTTGTTGCGGTTGAAGGCTGGTTGATCATGTTACTACTCAGGGGAAAGCGTAAGCGACTGTCTACGACAATCCGTAACGGATCGCGCGTTTGTTCATCAGGCAGTCGAACATTCAGCAATGGATTGTCTTTAAGTACTGTTTCAATGCCAACCATAATCCCTTCGACACGATTACGCAACCGGTGAACGCGCAATCGACTCTCCTCACAGGATATCCAGCGGGAGTCACCGACAGCCGTGGCGGTAAAACCATCCAGCGTCATGGCGGCCTTATAGATTGTCCAGGGATGACCAGTGCGCAGATGCTTGCTGAAGCCGGCAATCAGTTCCGTAGCCTGCGCTTGACACAAACCGCTGAAAACCTCGATGCCGGCCTCGCGCAACATGGATATGCCGGCACCGGAAACCCGTGGATCCGGATCGATTGCTCCGACAAAAACACGACTGATTCCAGCATTGATGAGAGCTTGTGTGCAGGGAGGTGTGCGGCCGAAATGAGAACAGGGTTCCAAGGTAACATAGATATCGGCACCACGGGCAGCCTCACCGGCCTGATCAAGAGCATAGATTTCGGCGTGGGGCATTCCGGCTTGCGGGTGATAGCCTTCACCGACAACCTGACTGTTCTTGACAATGACAGCGCCAACAGGGGGATTAGGTGCCGTGCGCCCCCTGCCCTTTTCAGCCAGAGTCAAAGCGCGCAGCATGAATGTCTGTTGTGATATTTCCGCAGGCAGGTCGGTCATCGGCAGCAGTCTTTTTCACAAATACAGGTGATCAACAGAGCCCTTATCCATTGCTGGAATGTTTAAGCAGATCAGTCAATTCTGCCATGAACTCATTGATATCTTTGAATTGTCGATAAACTGAAGCAAAGCGCACATAGGCAACTTCGTCTGTCTCGTGAAGAGCATCCATCACCGCTTCACCAATCAGACTGGCGGCTATCTCCTTGTCTCCGCGCTCCTGAAAATGGCGCTCAAGCTGATCGACCAGAGCTTCAATCTGCTCCATGGAAACCGGCCGCTTTTCACAGGCACGCTGCATCCCGGAAATAATTTTTGCCCGATCGAAGGGTTCACGTCGACCATCCTTTTTTATCACGTAGGGGAGGATTTCTTCGATCCGTTCGTAGGTTGTGAAGCGCCGCTCACAGACGGGACATTCTCGCCGCCGACGCACATTATTGCCCTCTTTTCCTAATCGTGAATCAACAACGCGCGTATCATCGTGGCTGCAAAAAGGGCAGTTCATCAAGATTCTCCAGATTGATATTGATAAAACCTGATGCCACCCTCGCCGAGCATCTCCAGCGACAGTTGATCGGGGTATCCACGGGCATAAATGACTTCAGCAACACCGGCGTTGATCAGCATTTTGCTACAGATAATGCAGGGCGAGTCGGTACAATAAAGAGTAGCACCAGAGATATTGGTACCATGTCTGGCGGCCTGGATAATCGCATTTTGTTCCGCGTGCAGACCGCGGCAGAGCTCATGGCGCTCACCGGAAGGAACTTTAAGCTGGTCACGCAGACACCCGGTAACATCGCAATGAGTAATGCCACTGGGGACCCCGTTATAACCGGTGGCAAGGATGTTCTTTTCTTTAACCAGCATAGCACCGACCTGGCGCCTGCTACAGGTAGAGCGGGTTGCCACCAGATGGGTAATGCGCATGAAATACTCATCCCAATCAGGACGCGCCATAGTCAATTGTTACCTTATGCGGTGTGCATAGAGTGGAAACTTCTCACACAGTACTTTTACTTCTCCCCGAATCCGCTCCAGCACTTCATCGTTGTCAGCATTTTTCAAGGCTTGATCAATCCACTGTGCCACCTGCTCCATCTCTTTTTCGGTCAGTCCGCGAGTGGTCGTGGCCGGGGTACCAAGACGAATACCGCTGGTGACAAAGGGGGAGCGGGTATCAAAAGGAACGGCATTTTTATTAACCGTAATCCCCGCTTTTTCCAATGTTGCTTCGGCGACTTTGCCGGTCATCTCGGTGCCACTGAAATCAACCAGCATCAGATGATTATCGGTGCCGCCGGAAACCAGCTTGTACCCACGTGCCGATAAACCGGCGGCCAATGCCTTGGCATTGTTAACAATCTGCTGCGCGTATATTTTGAATCCGGGTTGCAGAGCTTCTTTAAAAGCCACTGCCTTGGCGGCGATGACGTGCATCAGAGGACCACCCTGAATACCGGGAAAAATCAGACTGTTAAGTTTCTTGCTCCATTCTTCACTGCAAAGAATCAGACCACCACGTGGCCCACGCAGGGTTTTGTGGGTCGTTGAAGTGACAAAATCGGCATAGGGGACCGGACTTGGATGAACGCCGGCGGCCACCAGTCCGGCGATATGTGCCATATCGACCATCACCAGAGCGCCCACTTCATCGGCAATCTGGCGAAATTCGGGAAAATCAATCTCACGCGGATAGGCACTGGCACCGACAACAATCAGTTTCGGTCGATGCTCACGGGCCAGATGAGCGACCTCTTCGTAATCGATAATACCGGTCTCAGCTTTGACCCCATAGGCAACGATATTATATAGCTTGCCGGAAAAGTTAACCGGGGAACCGTGTGTCAGGTGTCCACCATGAGCCAGGTTCATGCCGAGAATGGTGTCGCCCGGCTGACAGGTCGCCATATAGACTGCCATATTCGCCTGGGAGCCGGAATGCGCCTGAACATTCGCATGCTCAGCGCCGAACAATTCTTTGGCACGATCAATCGCCAGTTGTTCAGCAACATCGACATATTCACAGCCACCGTAATAGCGCTTGCCGGGATAGCCTTCAGCGTATTTGTTGGTCAGCACTGAACCCTGCACCTGCAAAACCGCTTCACTGACAAAATTTTCCGAGGCGATAAATTCCAGACTGTACTCCTGACGTCTGACTTCATCGGCAAGAACCCCGGCAATTTCCGGGTCAAAACTTTCCAGCGTGTCCGCTGCCATGTCAATCCTCCTGGCGTGAGCCTGTTGAGAATAATATGTTCGTCAACTGAAACAGGTTGTTGTTAAATCATATTTTAAATAAACTGAACCTGCTGAATCCAGGCAACAAACAAAAAACGGAGCCCATGACTGCTCCGCCTGTTGTGCTGTATTCAAAGCAGATGATTATTCCAGATTGGTAATTTTATCCAGGCGCTGCTGATGACGTCCACCTTCATAACGGGATGTCAACCAGACATCAACCAGCCGTGCACCCTGCTCGGGCGAAAGAACTCGACCTCCCAGAATCAGGATGTTGGCATTGTTATGTTCCGCTGCCATCTGCGCTGTAAATTCATCGTGTACCAGTGCTGCACGAATACCCGGGATTTTATTGGCGGCAATCGACATACCGATGCCGGTACCACAAATCAAAATCCCGGCCTTGACCTCCCCGGAGGTAACGGCCCTGGCCACCTTTTCTGCAAAATCGGGATAATCTACCGATGCGTGAGCATCCGTCCCGAAATCCGTGCAGGCTATCTTTTGACCACGCAGCGACTCAATGACTGCATTTTTAAGGTCCAGACCTCCATGGTCACTGGCTACAGCAATCATCAATACTCCCTAGATTTTTTTAAAGGCCAATGTGGCATTTGTACCACCAAAACCGAAAGAATTGGAAATAGCCGCCTGACAGGAAATTTCACGGGCCGTATTGGGAATATAATCAAGGTTACATTCAGGATCAGGTTCCTGATAGTTAATTGTCGGGGGTAGAACGCCACGGTCAAGGGCAAGTATTGTATAGACCGCCTCCATACCGCCAGCAGCGCCCAAACCGTGGCCGGTCATGCTCTTGGTCGAGCTGATCATCACCTTGTCAGCATAAGAGCCGAACACCGATTTGATCGCCATCGACTCATAAAGATCGTTAAAGTAAGTCGAGGTACCATGGGCATTGATGTAACCAACGTCTTCAGGATTGAGTCCTGCTCGACGCAACGCCATCTTGATGCATCTGGCAGCACCTTCACCCCCTGGTGAGGGCTGAGTAAGATGATGAGCGTCACTACTGAGGCCATAGCCGACAAGTTCACAGTAGATTTTTGCTCCGCGCTTTCTGGCGGACTCATACTCTTCCAGCAACACCACACCAGCGCCTTCCGACATGACAAAACCATCACGATTCTTATCAAAGGGACGGCTGGCTGCCTGCGGGTCATCATTCCGTGTAGATAGAGCCTTCATGACATTAAACCCGCCGATGCCCAGCGGCGTAATGGTAGCTTCTGATCCGCCGGCAAACATCACATCGGCATCACCGCGAGCAATCATGTGATACGCATCACCGATAGAGTGGGTACCGGTTGCACACGCTGAAACAGATGAAAGATTGGGGCCTTTGGCGCCAAAACGCATGGAGATCTGTCCAGCAACCAGGTTGATAATGACCACCGGAATAAAAAATGGTGAAACTTTCTTGTAGCCTCGCTCCAGCATCACCTGGTGATAATGCTCGATGGCCGGCAATCCACCAAGACCGGAACCAACCACAACACCGACCTGCTCAGCGTTGTCAGGGGTTATTTCAAAACCGGAATCTTCGTAGGCCATGATTGCCGCCGCAAGGCCGTACTGAATAAAGAGATCCATTTTTTTGATCTCTTTTTTATCTATATAATCTTCGGGATTGAAGTCCTTGACTTCGCCGGCAATCTGCGTAGCGAGATCGGAAGCATCAAAACGTGTGATCGGAGCAATGCCTGATTGCCCCTGTGTTATCGCAGTCCAGTTTTTCTCAACACCGGTACCAAGGGCCGACACCACACCAAGACCAGTCACCACAACTCTGCGCATAAATCAGCTCTCTTTACCAAAGGTTCACAAGGTGAATCTTTTTTGACAGTGCTTCTCTTGTCAGGCTGGTGTCTTTCTCGTCGACACCAGCCCGCAAATAATTATGAAAGTTTGTTGATATATTCGATTGCATCCTTAACTGTCTGAATTTTTTCTGCATCTTCATCGGAAATTTCGATGTCAAATTCCTCTTCAAGGGCCATTACCAGTTCGACCGTATCAAGAGAGTCAGCACCCAGATCATCCATAAACGCGGCATCATCAGTGACTTGATCTTCATCTACACCAAGCTGCTCAGCGACAATCTGTTTTACTCTTTCATCAATAGAAGCCATTTACTTTTCTCCTTTGTTTTGTCGGTCATCAGAGACCATTATTTTTGTCTACATATACATTCCACCATTGACGCCGATAATCTGACCAGTGATATAACCGGCCTGATCCGACGCCAAAAACACTACTGCTGCCGATATATCGTCAACATGCCCGAGACGCTCCAGAGGTACCTGGGTTGTCAACTCGTTACGCTGCTGCTCCGAAAGCGCCTCTGTCATATCTGTCAGAATAAAACCTGGAGCGACCGCATTAACTGTGATCTGACGTTTTGCCAGTTCGCGGGCATTGGATTTGGTTAAACCATGAAGGCCGGCTTTGCTGGCACAATAATTCGCCTGTCCGGCGTTTCCCATCTGTCCAACGACAGAAGATATATTAATGATACGTCCATTGCGCTGTCTAGTCATCAAACGAGCCACAGCACGCGTACATAGAAAAGCGCCTTTCAGGTTGATATCGAGGACGGAATCCCAATCTTCATCCTTCATGCGTAACATTAAACCATCACGGGTAATACCAGCATTATTAACAAGAATATCTATTTTCCCGAAACGCTTCTTGGCGCTATCGACCAGACGTTCGACATCCTTTGCAACAGAGACATCTGCACCTACACCCAATGCCTGAGTGCCGGCCTGCTCAAGCTCAGCGGCAAAGGCAGCGGCCTTTTCTTCACTGGTACCAACAATAACCAGATGTGCTCCCTGTGCGGCCAGAGCCAGGGCAACTCCGCGCCCAATGCCGCGGGTGGCTCCGGTAACAAGCGCTACTTTATCTTGCAACAACATGGCAGCCCCTCTTTTGATGAATCTTTGATAATAGAAAAAATCAAATGCTACAAACGTTTCAGACTCTGTGTATCTGACATCTGATCCAGCACAGCATCACGATGAGTCCGCTTGATCAACCCTGTCAACACCTTCCCCGGACCTACCTCCAGATAATGGGTAACACCGAGTCGTGCGCACTGTTCGATCGAAGCATCCCAGCGCACCGGCGCGCAGACCTGCTTGACCAGTAAGGCCTTCACGCGGCCAGGCTGTTCACAAGGAACCGCTTCAACATTGGTAACAACAGGAAAGGAAAAAGACCCAACAGGGATCTGCTCAAGAACTCGTTCCAGGCGCTCTGCCGCCGGAGCCATTAAAGCACAATGAAAAGGAGCGCTTACCGGTAACATCAAAGCGCGCCTGGCTCCACGCTCACCAGCCAGAGCGATAGCGCGCGCGATCGCAGTCGCATGGCCGGCAATGACGACCTGACCGGGACTGTTATAGTTAGCCGGAGAGACAATTTCTCCTTCTGCCGCATCCTGACAAAGCTGTTCAAGTTCTTCACCGACAAGCCCTATAATTGCTGCCATGGCCCCGACGCCAACAGGCACCGCCTCCTGCATGAAGGTTCCTCGCTGGCGAACCGTCTTCAGCGCATCGGCAAAAGAAAGAACGCCGGCAGCGACCAATGCTGAATACTCGCCCAGAGAGTGTCCGGCGGCATAAGTCGGTTGCAGCTCCTTTTCCTGCCGCAGCACTTCCAGAGCAGCAACACTGACAGCCAATATTGCCGGCTGAGTATTTGCGGTAAGCTTTAAATCTGCTTCGGAACCGGTGAAGCAAAGGTTGGCCAGATCAAAACCAAGAGCATCATTAGCTTCTTCAAAAAGATGTCTGGCAACCGCAAAATTATCGGCCAGATCCTTGCCCATACCCGAATATTGAGATCCCTGACCGGGAAAAACCAGCGTCAACATTGGTAATTAATCCTGCGAGTAAAAAGTCAGGTCCAGCGCAACAAGGCAGAAGCCCAGGTGAAGCCACCACCGAACGCTGCCGAAAGAATCAGATCCCCCGACTTCAACATTCCTGCACGGTTAGCTTCATCCAAAGCAACCGGAATTGTTGCTCCTGAGGTATTACCATATTTATGGACATTGATATAGGTCTGTTCGTCAGCCAGGCCCAGTCGTTTTGCCGTTGCCTCCAGAATCCTGCGATTGGCTTGATGTGGGACAAAAAGAGAGACATCTTTACTGGTGTAACCATGGGCATTCAGAGCTTCGATTGATACTTCTGTCAGAGACCGAACCGCCACCTTGAAAACCTCATTCCCCTGCATTTTCAGGAACTGCAATTTCGCCTCCATCCCCGCTGCCGAGGCCGGATGTTTTGCCCCAAAGCCAGGCTGATAAAGCAGCTCAAGATAATTTCCGTCAGAATGCAGATGACAGGACAGGATACCAGTATCATCCTCTCCTGCCTCGAGGACCACGGCACCGGCACCATCTCCGAACAGCACACAGGTATTACGATCAGTCCAGTCAATCGAACGACTCAAGGTTTCAGCCCCGATTACCAGAGCTTTCTTGCCATGACCGGAGCGAATAAAATCATTAGCACTTGAAAGGGCATAAATAAAACCGCTGCAGGCGGCGGAAAGGTCATATGCAAATGCTTTTTTTGCACCAATTTTCGCCTGGACAATACAAGCGGTTGCCGGCCATGGATAATCTCCGGTAATAGTGCCCACAACAATCAGGTCGATCTCTTCCGCAGTGACGCCGGCCATCTCCATAGCCCGCCGGGCGGCAACAGCCGCCATATCTGAAGTACATTCATGCTCAGCAGCAATGCGACGCTCTTCGATGCCGGTACGAGCAACAATCCATTCATTGTTGGTATCGACCATTTTCTCCAGATCCGCATTTGTTAGTATCTTTTCAGGCATATAGGAACCTGTACCGGTAATCCTTACTCTCATGCCTGTACCTCCTTACTGAAACACTGTCTGTCCTGGAAAATGGAATCTAAACGTTCAAATACTCCGCTTTGCGCGTATTCTCCAGCCTGACGGATAGCGATACTCATGGCCACAGGATCTGTGCCGCCATGACAGACAATTCCCGCCCCGGCAATCCCCAGAAGCGGCGCGCCACCATATTCGGCCGGATTAATTCTCTGTTTGAATGAGTTGAAGGCCGGTAGGCTGAGCAGATAACCAATTCTGGCAAAAAAGCGGCTTTCTATTTCACGCTTCAGCATGGTACCGATGGCAACCGCAAGACCTTCGGACACCTTGAGGAGAACGTTGCCGACAAACCCGTCACAGACGATAACATCGACTGAGCCATTGTAAACATCCCCGCCTTCGACATAGCCGCAATAGTTCAGTGGCGCCCCCTTAAGCAGCAGATGGGCCTCACGGGTTAGATCATTTCCCTTTTTTTCTTCAGTGCCATTTGACAAAAGTCCGACACGAGGATTTTTTTTGCCGAGATGGTGCTCGACATAAACACTGCCCATCAGGGCAAACTGATACAACTGTGTCGGTTTGCAGTCAACATTGGCTCCCATGTCAAGGACCATGGTCTGGTCGAGCAGGTTCGGCAAAGAGGTTCCGATTGCAGGACGTTCAACCCCTTTAATCCGTCCACACACCAGCATACCAGCTGCCATGATGGCTCCGGAATTACCGGCACTGACAACAGCAAGAGCATCGCCTGCCTTGACCAGATCAAAAGCCACTCTGATAGAGGAATCTTTTTTGCGTCGTACCGCAGACGCAGAATCATTCATGCTGACGACTTCACTGGCGTGGTGAAGATCAATCTTCAAACCACTGATATCATGTTTGTCTAATTCAGACCTCACCTGTGCCGTATCACCCACCAGCACCACGTGACAACCCCAGCGCTGACAGGCTGCAACAGTGGCAGCAACTTCAACGGCCGGAGAGTTGTCCCCCCCCATGGCATCAACTGCAATTATCATAGACATGTAATTGTCAGGCCAAATCAGAGGTTGTCACTATCGATGACTTCTTTTCCTTTGTAGGTACCACAACTGGCGCACACCCTATGGGGAAGCTTGGGTTCTTTGCAATTCGGACAGGTGGAAATGCCGACGGCACTGATCGCATCATGAGCACGCCGCATATTTTTTTTGGATTTTGAGGTTTTTTTCTTTGGAACGGCCATCTTTTTCTCCTTGAATGTATTACACACGGCAACAGCCGGATGTTTCATTTCTTACGCTTGGTTGGTAACAGACACAAATGGATAACTGTTTTTTACTTTTTTAGTTTTGCCAGGACACCGAACTTGCTGTTAAAGGGTATCCTGTCGCAATCACAACTGGAAAGATTCTTATCTGCGCCACACAGCGGGCATAGTCCCCGGCAATCCTCAGTACAGAGGGCTCTTATAGGCACTGCCATGACCAACTGCTCCTGCAAAGGCGCCAACAACTCAAGGCAATCGTCACGATAAGGGATCATCCCCAGTTCGTGGCGTTCAAGTTCACGCTCTGCGACTGTATCATCTTCCCTGTCATCCGGAACAAATGTCATGACAATCTGCTCGGATAATTCGCGCTCAAAAACTGCCAGACAACGACCACAAGCCATCACCAGGGTCGCCCGCAGATCCCCTTCCACTTCAACCATTCGGGCTGCCTGGCGGAAGCGCAGACGGATCTCGACAGGGCCGCGATAAGTAGCACTGCTCTTGGTTGTCGCAACTGCAAGATCAGGAAAATCGGCTGGATCACAAGTGTATTCTTGCTCCAGCAGCCCTCCCTTGATATGTTTCAGCTCAACCTGCACTACCGCCCCCAAAGCAAAGGGAACAGTATAAAGGGAGAAGCTTCCATGTCAAGACAAAAGACCGGTGCATTACCCCGAAACGTGGCGCTTTTGTCTAGCCTATCCCTAACAGATTTGCAAGATTTTTTTCCAGTTTACAGGAAATGCCAGTCTAGACATTTATTACCATATTGCTCACGACAGCAGCCGCCAGATATCATAAAATATCAGCAGAGCTGAACCGATTTAGACAAGAGCATCACCTGAAGCAAGTTCGGGACAAAACAACATCTATCGTCATGTGGCGCAGCAGCTATATTCATTAAGGAAAGAACCATCATGTCCGAAACTCAACCGAGCACAAAATCAAATCACGATCTTTCATCCCTTTGTAAAATCATGGCAACCTTGCGCTCACCACAAGGCTGCCCATGGGACCAACAACAGTCTGCGAAAAGCCTGAAACCTTATATACTGGAAGAAACCTATGAACTATTGGAAGCGATTGACAGCAAGGAGCCGCAGGACATCTGCGATGAATTGGGGGATTTAATACTACAGGTTGTTTTTCTTGCACAAATATACAGTGAGCAAGGAAGTTTTGACCTTTCTGATGTGATCTCAGGTATCTGTTCCAAAATGATACGCCGCCACCCTCACGTATTTGCTGATGCCGACAATGCCGGACACAGCCGACGCTGGGAACAGATAAAAACCCAGGAACTGCAACAAAAAGGCGACTCACAACTGCTGGCAAAACGACTGCCTGCGTCTCTTCCGGCATTAAAACGGACACAGAAATTCATAAAAAAGACCAGGGAAACAACAGTCGATGAAACGATGGAATGCCTACAGAGGGGTCAGCAGAACCTCTTTAAATCAATCAATGAATCCGCGTCATCCGGTACAGGTATTGAGGAGGCCATGGCACAACAGCTTTTTGATTTGGTCGGCCTGGCTGTCGCCTTGCACATTGACGCGGAAGATCTGCTGCGCAAAAAAACTACGACAACTATTGCGGAAATAGACAAGGGTAAACAAGACTCTTTATCGTCTGGTTTGGCAAATTCTTGAAATTCTGTGGCTTTTGCTGTCAGTCCACAGGTTTTGTGGATAAACTGTTTACAAGCCTGTTAATTGTAACCAAAGCCTAACAACAACAGCTTTGCCCAGCGACTTGCACAAAATTTAGCCATTTATTAACTCATTATTTTTCAGGCACTTACAATGTCAAGCACGATATCGATGAAAAATACCATATGATCGCCACATTTCATTGAACTTTTTTTATGAGAAGGCCTATACATGTTTATAAAGCTCCTGATTCTCTTTACTTTTGTGCCGATTCTGGAAATATATGTACTGATTGAGGCCGGTCGCCAAATCGGCGCATTACCAACAATCGCACTGGTTATTCTGACCGGCATTGCGGGAGCTTTTCTTGCCAGAAGCCAGGGGTTCCAGCTCCTGGTCCGCATTCAGTCCGACCTGCAGTCCGGGCGGGTTCCGGCTGAAGAAATGTTTGATGGCGCCATGATACTTGCCGGCGGGATGGTGCTATTGACTCCAGGTTTTTGTACTGACTTGCTCGGATTTATCCTCTTGACCCCTCTAACCAGAGCCTACATAAAAAAATGGCTGAAACTCTGGATCGAGAAAAAGATTGAGCGCGGGGAAATTCAGTTCAGGCGTTATTGATTGTTGTTATCTTGCCATTTTTCACGGCTGAATTTGCGCTTGACCAACCGCAGCAACTGATGAGCCTCGTCGATCTTGAGCAGCAAGCAGGTCATCACGAACAACAGAGCTCCTGAAGTAACGGCGCCACTTAGAACAATAAACTTCAATGGCGTTATGCCGACTTGCTGCCAATCTGCAAACCCGAGCACCAGGTATACCAGGACACCCATGGGAACACAGGCAAACAGCACTCGAAAGCTCTGCTGCAGCAGCATTCCTATAACTGTCAATTGCAACTTTTTCTGCAACAGATACATCAGCGCTCCGGCATTAAAAACCGAAGATAGTGTCAGAGCGATGGCCAAACCAACAAACCCCAACCATTGCATTAATAAAAGACCGGCACCAAGATTTACCAGCAATGTCCAGAATGAAACCTTAACAGGCGTGCGGGTGTCTTTGAAGGCGTAAAAGGTTTGAGCTGCAATGCGACTGTAGCCGACGAACAGTAAGCCTGGAGCAAAGCAGACCAATGCCAGAGCACTGTTATCCAGATCAGCCAGACTGAAGGCCCCGCCTAGAAAAAAGAGCGAAAAAACCGGCTTGGCGCATAAAACCAGACCGATCATGGCCGGCAAGGATATAAGTGTTATCAGAGAAAACGAAAAATTCAAAGACTGGCGCATCCCCTGATGGTCTCCGTCAGCGATCTGACGACTCATCATCGGCAAAGCCGCCTGTGCCAGTGACACGATAAAAATCCCCTGGGGGAACTCGAACAATCGCTGGCCATAATAGAGATAGGAAACGCTGCCATCCGGCAAAAAGGAGGCGAGTAACCGTGTTACAACAATGTTAATTTGATAAATTGCAACCCCGGCAATGCCCGGCAGCATCAGCATGGCGATCTTCTTCACGTGTTGATCATGACGAAACCCAAAGTCCAGTCGCAGACGGATCCGATAGCGAAATAATGCAGGAAACTGCAGTAGCAACTGCAACACCCCCCCCAATAGAACGCCTGCTGCCAGTCCGAAGACCGGGCGATGAAACAACTGGCCAAGGCTTAGTGCGCCGAAAATCATCGCCAGGTTGAGTAATAGAGGCGAGAGAGAGGGTAAAAAAAAGTGCCCTCTGACATTAAGGATGCCGGTTAACAGAGCCAGCAGCGATACCATGGCAATATAAGGGAACATCATCAGGTTCAACTGGTGAGTCAGTTCCAGCTTACCTTCGGTCTGAGCAAATCCATAGCCTATTCCCTGAACAATCCAGGGTGAAAAGAGCAGACCCAGAGCAACAACCACACACATCACCAGCAGCAACAGGGTCGCACATCGATTTGCCAGTCGCTGCGCCTCCTGCTCCCCGCGACGATGAAAAACTTCTGAAAAAACAGGAACAAAAGCTGCCGTCAAAGAACCTTCTGCAAAAAAACGTCGGAGCAGATTAGGAATGGTAAAGGCCATGAAAAAAGCATCTGTTGTGACACCGGCGCCAAACATCCTGGCAACGACTACATCTCTGATCAAGCCGGAAACACGGCTGATCGAAGTAGCAATTGACATGACCAGAGCGGCAGAAGCTATTTGCCCCTTACTAGACATAAATTATAATTAATCCTCGTCCAGAGATACACAACATACTGAAGCAACGTAAGTTTTTATTTATGATAAATTATTTCTAACTTGACACTTCCGGCTTTGCCACTTATGATCCCGATTCCTTAGATAACCCTTACTACATCACTCAGCAAGGAGAAATTGTTCGTGGCAAACCATAAATCAGCACTTAAAAGAGCTAAACAGAACCAGGTCCGCAACGCCCGCAACACCCACATTCGTTCGACCATGAGAACACTGGTGAAGAACATTCGTACAGCGGTTACCGCCGGCGATGCCGAAGCTGCCAACACAGCACTGACAAAGGCAATTCCTTTTATTTCACGCACTGCATCCAAGGGCGTGATTCATAAATCTACGGCCAGCCGTAAAATCTCCCGTCTGTCAAAGCTGGTCAACACCCTGGAACAGAGCTGATTCTTGTTGGCTAAAACAGCCCTTCTCGATAGCTCTGCAAAAAAATAAAACCCGAATAATGGCTGGCTAAAAGCCGTTATTCGGGTTTTTTCTTATCTCGTATCAGGCGCATGACCATCCGCTCCAGTAAAGCCTCAGGATCGCCGCCAGAGGATTTTATCGCCAGATCAGTTTCAACAAAAAGCTGATAAGCATTGATAAAGTCGCGGCGCGAGAAACGTTTCCCCTGCTCTACAAGACGCTTCACCACGAACGGCGGCCTGCCGACGCTCTTTACAATATCCGTAACTGGTGCATTTCTGCTCTGTAATGATCTGATTTTCCAGAGCAGTCGATAATGGCCGGTAATCAGATTCAAGACAAGTAACGGCGGCTCTGATGCCGCGGCAAAACGTCGCACCAGGGTCAGGGCACGAGCCATATTTCCAAGCCCTATTGCTGTTCCAAGCTCAAAAACACTTTCGGTTCGTCCGCGCGAAACAATCGCTTCAACATCAGTGATACTTATCTGCTGTCGTTCACCGACATACAGAACCAGCTTATCAAGTTCAGCCTCCACTTCGTGAAGATTGCTATTCAATAATGAGCACAACAGCTCGAGGGCATCCCTGCTGATTCTGACACCTCGGCGCTGTAGTCCGCGGCGGGCAAAGTCGGGAATTTCAGCGTCTTTTAAAGGGTCAAATTTGAAAACAACGCCTTTTTTTTTGAACTCTTGAAAGAATTTTCTGCGACTGTCAATTTTTTCCGCCACCAGCAAGAGGCAGGTTTCCGGCGACGGCTGATTCAGGTAAGAAGTGAGCTTATCCTGCTCATGGGCTGACATCTGATCAAAACCATGAACAGTAACAAGTTTGCGTGGTGCAAAAACCGGATAGGTATGTGCCGCGTCCAGAACCGATTCGGCAGTGGATTGCTTGCCGCCAAACCGGTGGTCGTTGAAATCATCCTTTTCAGCGCCGATGACGGCAGCTCTGACCCGCTTCACTGTCTGCTCAATCAGGTAGGCTTCTTCCCCATAAAGAAGAATTAACGATGGGGGGTTCACCTCCAATTGACGATAAAAATCATCAAGACGCATTAGCCCAATACTCAGAAATCGTCCAGCAAACGGAAGTAAATCTCCTCGGCAAGACGCCGCGCCAATTCCTCTTGCGCGCGACGCTCTTCATCCCCTTGCAGCATCTTATCGGCTGCGGCATTATATTCCGTCTGCCAACGAACCGTACCATCCCACAGCAAGGCCTGTGTTTCCCCATGCAGCAGTCTTACTTCTACCACCATGCTCGCCCGATATTTACTGATCAGATCATCTTCTGCATAAGCAATGGCACGACTGTCGTAGGACCGTATCCGTCCCGACAACTCCGCTTCAGCGTCTTCAACAGGAACCAGACGGACATTGGACCGACGTGTAAACAGATCGCTGAGTTGTGTAGTCAGGCTGTTTTCCAGTAGAGGCTCACGAGTAAGATTTTCAAACAGATGGATATGGATTCGCTCAACGTCACCCGGCATCGACCCTCCCTGGCCAGGAAGGTGATAGCCGCAACCAGCGACAAGTAGAATCAAGCCGAAAATCAACAGTCTCATCAAGACACCACCAGATTAACCAGACGTCCGGGAACAACGATAATCTTACGCACCTGTTTGCCATCAATATAGCGCTGAACATTCTGTTCCTGTAAAGCGGCTTCTTCAATGCTTTTTTTGTCTGCATCAACAGGCATCAGTATCTTGCCGCGCACCTTGCCATTAACTTGAATCACCAGGGTGATCGTTTCAGTTTTCAGCGCGTCATCATCCCAACTCGGCCAGCCGCCGACTTCGACACTCTGGTGGTGCCCAAGGGCCTGCCATAACTCTTCACAAATATGTGGCACAAAGGGGTTAAGCAGCCGTACTACGGTTTCCAGGGCTTCCTTTACAACCCATTGTTCTTGCTGGCGTGAAGGGAATGCATAGATTGCGTTCACGAGCTCCATAACAGCTGCGATCGCTGTATTAAAATGAAAGCGACCGTCAATATCTTCCGTTACCTTCTTAATTGTCTGGTGAGTTTTACGCCGCAGGTCATGCGCTGCCGCTGAAAATGGAGGAGACACTGAACCAACACTCTGAATGTCACTGATGTTTTCGCTGACCGCGCGCCAAACACGTCCAAGAAAACGGGAACAACCCTCTACCCCCTGCTCATTCCATTCCAGATCCTTCTCAGGGGGAGAAGCAAATAGAGAAAAAAGTCGTGCCGTATCAGCTCCATAGGTTTCAATTAACTGGTTGGGGTCGATCACATTCTTCTTCGACTTGCTCATCTTTTCGGTACGCCCCAATGCCACCGGCTTTTTACAGATGCTGCAACAATCATCTTTGACTTGTTCCGGAAACAGCCAGCCGTGCTCAGAACAGTGCTGTGTCTCTTTACAAACCATCCCCTGGGTCAGCAGGTTAGTGAAGGGTTCATCCAGATCCAGCATCTGAAGATCACGCAACACCTTGGTAAAAAAGCGCGCATACAGCAGATGCATGACGGCATGTTCGATACCACCAATATATTGGTCTACCGGTAGCCAGTTATTGACAGCAGTGCGATCCAGGGGTGCCGTGTCATGATGTGGGCAGGCGTAACGGGCAAAGTACCAGGAGCTCTCAACAAAGGTGTCGAAGGTGTCGGTTTCCCGCCGTGCCGACTTGCCACAAGTTGGGCAGTCGACCTTTATAAAAGCCTGATGGCGAGCCAGAGGTGATCCTCCCTCTCCGGTCAACTCAACATCGGTCGGCAAAAGAACCGGCAATTGCTCTTCCGGCACCGGTACGGTACCACAGGAATCACAATAGATGATTGGAATAGGTGTTCCCCAGTAGCGTTGCCGTGACACGCCCCAATCACGCAAGCGGTAGTTGACCGTCTGCCGTCCTGCGTCCTGCTCGGTTAAAAACCCGGCTATCCGCTCTTTGGCTGCTTCATTGTCGAGGCCATCAAATTTTCCTGAGTTAACCAGCACTCCCGGCCCGGCATAGGCTTCTGTCATGTCAGCAGGATGAAGGTTCTCCCCCTGTGGTTGAATGACAACGATGACCGGCAATCCGTATTGCCGAGCAAACTCAAAATCACGCTGATCATGGGCGGGAACCGCCATGACCGCTCCGGTGCCATAATCCATCAGCACAAAATTGGCCAGATAGACAGGAATCTTCCTGCCATCGGCCGGGTTGGTGCAGTAGGAGCCGGTAAAAACACCTTTTTTTTCAACTTCGCCGCTGATTCGGTCAGTCTTCTCCTGGCGCGCCACCTCGGCTATAAATGCCTCCACCTCGTCACGCTGTGCGTCAGTCACCAGATCACCGACAAGCGGATGCTCGGGAGCAAGACTCATGAAAGTAGCTCCGCAGAGAGTATCGGGCCTGGTGGTAAAAACCCTGATACTTTCCTTGCGACCCGTCACCGGGAAGGAAATCTCGCAGCCATAGCTCTTGCCGATCCAGTTGCGTTGCATGGCCAGTACCCGCTCTGGCCAGCCTGTCAGGGTTTCCGTCCCTTCCAGAAGTTCGTCAGCATAATCGGTAATCTTGAAAAACCACTGCTCAAGTTGCTTCTGAACAACTGACTGGGCGCAGCGCCAGCAGGCTCCCTCTTCAACCTGTTCGTTGGCTAAAACTGTCTGACAGTCTTCACACCAGTTGACCGATGAAGATTTTTTATATGCCAGTCCACGTTCAAGCATTTTGAGAAAAATCAACTGTTCCCAGCGATAATATTCCGGGTCGCAGGTAGCAAATTCACGCTCCCAATCGTAGGACAGACCGATTCGCCGTAATTGCTTACGCATGCTGTCAATATTCTCATAGGTCCATTTCGCCGGATGGGTCCGGTGTTCGATAGCCGCATTTTCTGCCGGCATCCCGAAGGCGTCCCATCCCATGGGATGCAAGACATTGTATCCCTGCATCCGCTTGAAGCGGGCAACCACATCCCCGATGGCATAATTACGGACATGGCCCATATGAATACGCCCCGAAGGATATGGAAACATTTCCAGAAGGTAGTATTTTTCTTTGGATCCAGACTCTTCTGCTCGGAATGTTTTCTGTTCATCCCAGTA